>JADGPY010000019.1 GCA_017882205.1 Chitinophagaceae bacterium | reverse complement strand
TACATTTTATCTCCCGTTTTAATTCCAAAGGTTTTATAAAACTCCTCCACATTTACAAACGGTCTATTTACTCTGTATTTAGCTGGAGCATGCTCATCAGTCATCAATCTATTCCGTAAGCTTTCATCCCGTATCTGCCCAAGCCAGCTCAATGCATATCCCATAAAAAAACGTTGCATGGGTGTAAGGCCTGCTATGGTTTCATTTTTCTTATAGGCATCCGTTTTTTTGAAAGCATCAAGCGCAATCACTATTCCACCAAGGTCGGCAATATTCTCGCCAAGGCTATTCTTGCCATTGATATGCATGGATGGCAATGGCTCAAATTCATTGAATTGATTGACCATCATAGCTGCCCTTTTATTGAACTCTATTTCATCATTTTTTGTCCACCAGGGTTTTAAATTTCCATTCTCATCAAACTTTCTTCCTTCATCATCAAATCCATGAGTCATCTCATGACCAATTGTAGAAGCAGCCGCATAGCCATAAACAACCGCATCATCAAGATCCTCATCCCTGAACCCAGGAATCGTAAACGCTGCTGCCGGAAGCACGATCTCATTGTTACTGGATTCATAATATGCATTCCATGTTTGAGGGGTCATATCCCATTCGTCCCTGTTAACCGGCTTTCCAAGCTTGGAGAAATTATAATTGTGCCACCATTTGTTTGCATTGATCACATTTTGCAGATAACTATCTTTTTCGATTTCCATGGCAGAAAAATCTTTCCATTTATCAGGATAGCCAACTTTCTTTTTGATTGCAGCCAATTTTATCAATGCTTTTTGTTTGGTACTATCGCTCATCCAATCCAGCTTTTGGATTCTTTCCTTATAGGCATCCCTTACGGCTTCAACCATATCCGAATATCTCTTCTTAGCAGTTTCATTAAAATACTGCTTCACATATAATTGTCCTAATAATTCACCCAAAGCACCTTCCTCTGCCTGTATGGCTCTTTTCCATCGTGGCTTGCGTTCTTTTGCCCCGCTCATTAGCCGGCCAAAATCAAATGCTTCTTGTCCGAATACTTCTGGCAGTGCACCAGAGAAGGCTCCAATGGTCCTGAAACGTAAATAATTTTTCCAGTCGGCAATTGGTGTAGTTTTTAGAACAATGTCAAGGGCTTGTAAAAATTTTGGTTGACCAACGATAACGGAATCGATCTTTTTGATTCCAAGGTCATCCAGGAATTGTTTCCAGTTCAGCACTGAATTTAATTTCCCCATATCAGACACAGCTATCTTATTATAATTGGAATCCGGATCCCTCAAGTCTTCTCTTTTTTTAGAAGCCGCCGCCAGCTTTGTCTCCAATCCAAGAATCCCGCCAGCAGATTTTGCCGCAGAGGATGAATCTTGTCCTTGTAATACCAGGAATTTAGTGATGTGTTTTAAATATTGATTCCTGATATTAACCGTTGAGGAGTCAGGCTTAAAGTAATATTCTCTGTCTGGTAAGCCAATTCCGCCCTGGTAGATATGATAGCTCATTACTGAACTATTTTTCTCGTCCTGTTCAACATCATCATAGAATAATGATCGCACACCCATGCCATTTAATTCTGCAGCAACATGGAGAAGTGATTGAATATCATTTATCGAGTTGATCTTGTCAAAATACGGTTGCAATGGTTTTGCGCCAACCTGTTCTATCTTAACACTATCCATTGCGGTTGACCAGAAATCGGCAATCTTTTGAGAGGATGTTCCCTTGGCGGCATTTTCTTTGACTGCATCTTCATTGATCTTCCTTAGCCTGCTCAAGTTTTCATTTAATACCAGGTTAGGCAGGCCCCATGAACTTTCTTCTCCGGGAATCGGGTTATTTTTTATCCAACCACCATTAGCATATAAAAAGAAATCTTCTCCTGGTTTGATGGTAGAGTCAACGTTCATTGTAAGCACATCTCCAGCAGATTTTGTTACGTCGGAATTAGTCCCCTTGCACCCAACAAAAAATATTGCGAATGCAACGAAAAGTACTTTTCTCATTAGATAAATAATTTAAGGTTAAATGTAAAGAATGATTTTGGGGAAGAAGAAAGTTTTTGATGGATGGAGGCTTTCTCGCTTCGCTCGAAAAATTTTGCCACGGAAGGCACGGAAATTAATGAAATTGCATTAGGAATAATTTCATATTAATGACACCAGAACGATATAATAGGCTTACATCGGTTCTTAATAAAAGACAACCAGATCTGACAGTGTTGCTGGAGAATGTTTTTGATCCACATAATATTTCTGCCGTACTGCGGACCTGCGATGCTGTAGGAATACAGGATGTCTATATCCTTAACAATCGGATACCGCTCCATAAGAAATGGGGATACCGAAGCTCATCCACAGCTACGGAATGGCTAACCATACATCAATTTGATGATCTTGGTAAATGCTTTTCAACATTAAGAGAGAAGTATACAAAGATTTATGCCACCCATCTTGGCGAAGATTCTACAACCCTTCACAAGCTAGATCTTACAGAACCGGTGGTACTTGTATTTGGAAATGAACGATTTGGCGTGAGTGATGAAATTATAAAATTGGTTGATGGTAATTTTATCATTCCACAGGTTGGCATTATAAAGTCGTTGAATATTTCTGTTGCCTGTGCGGTTTGTTTATACGAGGCATATAGGCAAAAAGATGCGGCCGGACATTATGATGAGTACAGGCTTCCGGCCAAACAAATGGAGGAGTTGAAGTTTGAGTGGGGGATGAAGAACCAGTTCTAAGTTCATAGTGCTAACTTAGAACTGTTCTTATATACTTCTATTCGAATCAAAATTCTCTAACTCTTTAGCAACAGCATTTAAGAAGGTTGATCCTAGCGCACCATCTATTATACGATGATCATAGCTAAGAGAAATATACATCATATGTCTTATGGCTATGCTATCGCCCTGTGCTGTTTCTATAACAACAGGTCTTTTCTTGATTGCACCCATGGCCATGATGGCCACCTGGGGCTGGTTGATAATGGGTGTACCCATGATACTTCCAAAGGTGCCAACATTCGTTAATGTGAATGTTCCCCCGGCCGTATCATCGGGTCTTAGTTTATTGTTGCGTGCAGCAGTGGATAGTCCATTTACTTGCTTTGTTAAGCCAACGAGATTTAATTGATCAGCATTTCTAATCACGGGAACAATCAGGTTACCATTTGGCATTGCAGTAGCCATCCCTACGTTAATATCTTTTTTAAGTATGATCCGGTCGCCATCAACACTACTGTTTAGCCATGGATATTTCTTTAAGCATTTTACAACAGCTTCCACAAAAAGCGGGGTAAAGGTTATTTTCTCGCCCTCTCTCTTTTCAAACTCCTTCTTGATTTTTTCACGCCATAGCACCAGGTTGGTAACGTCGCATTCGGCAAAACTAGTAACATGGGCACTGGTGTTCTGGCTATCAACCATATGCTTTGAAATGAGCTTGCGCATACGGTCCATCTCAATGATTTCAACATTTCCTGAGAACACAGCAGGATTTGACAGTTCTGCAGGCTTCGATTGTGTATTTGATAATACTACTGCGTTTTGGTAGTTGGACTCTCCTGATTCAACGACTGGCTTCTGTTCCTGTACTCCTGGTTGCTGGTTATTATTTCTTCCTGAAATGTATTCAAGAATATCTTTTTTGCTCACACGTCCATCCTGGCCTGTGCCCTGGATGTTTTCCAGTTCTGACATAGTTACCCCTTCACTGGAAGCGATGTTCAAAACAAGAGGGGAGTAGAACTTGATGGATGAGGAGGAAGATGGTTTACTGGTATTGCTGGGAACAAAAGGAATTTCTTCAACCACTTTTGCATCCTCGTATTCATGTTTGAGAGGATCAGGCAAAACAGTTTTGTTATTACTTCCGTTGGCCTCCACTTTTATTTTCGCAATCACAGTACCGATGGCTACTACGTCATTCTCTTTGAAAAATATTTGATCAATAACACCTTCTGTTGTGGAAGGCACTTCGCTGTCTACTTTATCAGTTGCTATATCTAAAATTGTTTCATCCTGGGCCACATGATCCCCGGGTTTTTTATGCCATTTCAAAATAGTGGCTTCCATGATACTTTCTCCAAGTTTAGGCATTACAAGATCTACCAGGCTCATATCCAGAGTTGAGATTTATGATTTGAATTTCTATTGAACGGTCAAAGGTAAATATTTATCAGGTATCAGTATCAGGTTTCAGGTATCAGAATGCGGTTTTCCTGATACCTGATAACTGAAACCTGACAGCTCCCCTATCTCTTTCCTCAAAAGATCAAGCGCTACAATTGCAGTTACCTGGATATTCCTCATCCTGTCGAACCTGAGATGTAGTTTTTGGGTATTGATAAGATCTTTACTTCCTACAGCGATCCAGACAGTTCCTACTGGCTTGGTATCTGAGCCGCCACCAGGTCCCATGATACCTGATACAGCAATTCCATAATCAGATTTCATTTCTTTTATTACTCCATCTAACATTTCTTTTACGGTTTGCTCACTCACTGCCCCATGTGTAGATAAGGTTTGGGATGAAACATGGAGTATATTTTCCTTTACGTCATTGTCGTAGCTAACTATACTGCCTTTATAATAATTTGATGCGCCGGGATGACTGGTTATCAAATGTGCAATATATCCACCGGTGCAGCTTTCGGCTGTTGCCATTGTTTTATTTTGTGCCATTAGTAATTTCCCAAGTACTTGTTCCAATGGCTCATCCTCTACCGTAACAAGATGATCTTGTACGAGGCTGATCAATTTCTGGAATTGCACAGATATAATGTTTTCAACAACTATTTTATCATAACCTGATGTAGATAGGCGTAATCTAACCATCCCCAATGCAGGCAGATAAGCAAGTTTAATATCAGATGGCAGATCAGCCTCAAAATCTTTAATTTTCTCGGCCAGGAATGATTCTCCGACGCCTGATGTTAGCAATGTTTTATGAATGATAAAAGGTAAGGAGAATCGTTCTTTTAGTTTTGGGATCACTTCCTCTATCATTCCCATCATTTCGTTTGGTACCCCGGGCATGCTGATGAATATCCTGCCTTCTCTCTCAAACCACATTCCGGGAGCAGTTCCGCGTTTGTTCTGTATTACTTCACAAGCATCCGGAACTTCGGCCTGTTTTAGATTTGATCCTATAATGGGTCGTTTGAATACTTGTTCAAAGAGATATTTCACATTATTCAAAGCATCTTCATTAACAACCATTGTTCCATTGAAATATTTGCATAGCAAGGGTTTGGTAATATCATCAGAAGTAGGTCCTAATCCCCCTGTGATCAAAATGATCTCAGACTCTTTGCTTTCCTGATCCAAAGCATTCCATATCTCATTCCAACTATCGCCAACTGCTACACGACGTTTTATAGGAATACCTGCCTTATTTAGTTGCTGGGCCATCCATGTACTGTTGGTATCAACCACCTGGCCAATTAATAGCTCATCACCTATTGTTATAATTGATGCATTGATCATTCGATTTGAATCGTTTATTTTAGTGCAATATTAGTTGATTATGAAATTTTCTACCAATATCGGAGACCTAAAGGATTTTAATGCAAGATTAGTTGATATGAAATTAATATTCTGCATGGTATTCATTTTCTTAGTAAATGCTGGATTTGGACAAAATATCAGCCTGAAACTTGAGCAGGCGATTCAGAAGTTGGAGTTGGATTCTCAAATGAAACACGGGATTATTAGCTTATATGTGGTAAACAGTAAAACAGGAGTGATTATTTATAGGGAGAATAGCGAGGTAGGACTTGCGCCTGCAAGTTGCCAGAAAGTAGTTACCAGTGTAAGCGCTTTTGAATTGTTAGGCAAAGATTATAAGTACAGTACAAAGCTGGCTTACAGCGGGAAAGCAGAGAATGGGTATTTATATGGAAATATTTGCATTTTGGGAAGTGGGGATCCAACATTAGGGAGTTGGAGATATCCTTCAACACAGGAGAAAGTGATATTGTCATCATTTAAGAACGCTTGCAAAGAATTAGCTCCAAATGGCATTAAAGGGTATATAAGCACCAATGCAACTTCCTGGGGAGAAGCCAGTACACCCGATGGATGGATATGGCAGGACATTGGAAATTATTATGGTGCAGGAGCGACAGTATTGAACTGGAGGGAGAATCAGTACGATATCATACTTAAGTCCGGTAAAAAAGTGGGTGATTCAGTTAGTATTGTTGGTACAAATCCCGGCAATCTTTATGGGATTACTTTCATAAATAAACTTACTTCAGCGGAAGTAGGTTCTGGTGACAATGGCTACATTTATTTAGCCCCAAAATCCTTGCATGGGTACTTAATGGGAACAATTCCTGTTAACCAGGATCATTTTATAATATCAGGCGCCCTACCTGATCCCGCGAGTTTATTAAAGAATACCTTTCAGGATAGGGCAATAATAACTGAACCGAATATATTTCCAAACAGTAACGATACAATTAATTTGGTTATTTTTTATACACATTATTCACCACCGTTGGATAGTATCAATTATTGGTTTTTTAAAAAAAGCATCAACCTTTATGGAGAAGCACTACTAAAGACCATCGCATTCCAGAAGACTTCCCATGGCGAGACAGACAGCGGAGTTAGCGTTGTGCGAAAGTTTTGGAACGAACGTGGTATTGAACCTTCTGCTCTAAAGATCATTGATGGTTGTGGGCTTTCGCCCGGAAACAGGGTAACTACCTCTGCATTGGTAGCAATAATGCAATATGCGAGAGATAAAAGCTGGTTTTCATCTTTTTATTACGATCTTCCCGAAATCAATGGGATTAAAATGAAAGACGGGTATATTAATGGGGTAAGATCATATACCGGCTATATAAAAGATCATAATGGAAATGAGTACACGTTTTCTTTTATTATAAATAACTTTGACGGCAGCCCCTCAACAATGAGAGAAAAAATGTGGAAGGTGCTTGACGTAATGAAATAAAATTTCGGTATCAACTTTTACATAACCAACAACTTAAAATCTAAACCAACTGTTTATGCAAACACAAAATTACAAGAATCATCGCCGGATGGTTCCACTTTATCATTATGTTTTGTCAATAATTATTGTAGGCTGCCTTGTTGTTTCAATCAGGATGGTATACAAAAATTGGGATACAGAATTACGTAATCTTTCAATATTGTTGACTGGAATTTCGGTAGCTCTTTTATTAGCTGGTTATTATCTCCGTACATTTCCACTAAAGGCACAGGACAGAGCAATCAGGGTGGAAGAAAATCTAAGGCATTTTGTGCTAACAGGTAAGCTGCTCGATAAGCGATTAACAATGGCACAGATCATTGCATTGCGCTTTGCTGATGATACAGAGTTTTTGCTATTATGTGAAAAGGCAGCCAATGAAAATTTAAGTCAGGATGATATTAAAAAGAGTATTGTGAATTGGAGGGAAGATAATAACAGGGCGTAGTATCAAAAGTATTCTGCCAGTTTATTCTTTAATACCTCAGGCATCTCGCAACGCTTCATGCCTGTAGCTTCCATAAAATAAAGAGTTACATTGCCAATGCTTAGAAGTTCGTCTTGCTCGTTATATATTTCACCATGGAATACAATTTTATGATGACCAGGCAGTTCTCTTAGTGTTGTTTTGACCGTTATGAGGTCATCATACTTAGCTGGGCGTAAAAAGCGGGTATGTATGTCTACAACTGGCATGATCACTCCCATCGCTTCAATGTCTTTATAAGTATATCCAAGCTGCCTTATAGATTCTGTTCTGCCTATTTCATAAAACTGTGCATAATGACCATGATACACCATTCCCATCTGGTCTGTAAGTGCATAATGGATTCTTATTTTTGTTTCCGAAGCAAACATGTTCTTTATTTCTTACTTACTAATCACACTATCGATGCTCACTCTTCCGGGGCCGGCAAATAGTAAGGTAAGGAACGCTGCGATATACAGGATGGCGAGTTCTCCCTGGCCAAAAACATCTTCATTAGTAGCTTTAAAGAAAGCAACGCACAGGCCTATAATCAATGGAATGCATGCGAGCCTCGTGAATAATCCCAGGATAACTAAAATACCGCAAAAGAACTCGGCAAAAATATCCAGTGAAAGTGAAATCTTGCTTCCAAGACCCATAAAATTCATAAATGTATTTTGGTACTCAGAAAAATGCATGATTTTGTCGTATCCATGATGGGCTATAAGGATTCCAAAACCCAATCTGAGGATAAGCATTGCCATGTTAAATGCACCTGAGTTGTAACGGGTAGTTAATAGTCGCATATCTGTTTTTTTTATAAATGTATATAGAAGATGAAATAAACCATCATTAATTTTTAAAAAATATGTGAACCTGCATATTCACTATCGGAACAAATCGACTCCGCAAAGTTGATCAGGAATGTAGATAGAGAGCTTTCAAGTCCCAAAAAATTCATAAATGTTTCTTGCATATAGCAAAAGTGTCCATGCTGGTTATTATCATGATATACTAGTCAAAAACAATGTCCCAGCCTTGTTATCAGCAATCCGGTTTTAAAAGATGGTGCTAAATAACATCCTTTTAAAACGTTTGTTCATTTTTGTTTTACAATTGTGTTAACAATCTTTTGTGCAATTTATGGCGTTTTATCGAAGGGCTTGTTATTAAAAATTAAAATGGAATGGTGTTTGTACTTTTGAGACTACTGTTTTTCAACAAGAGATGTAGCATTCCACGTCTCTACTAAGATCTAATAAAATGAACCGAATTGCCATCTTTTGTTTTCTACTCATCTCTTCTTCTACAACTTTTTCGCAGGCCAACTATAATGTTACCGACCCCGAGAAGTCATTCAAAGAGGCTAAAGATTTTTTTGTTCAGGAGCAGTACAGCCTGGCATATCCATTGTTGCAGGAGTTAAAACAACAATACCCTGAAAACACAACCAGTAGCCATACATACCTTAACCAGGACATAGAATACTATTACGTTGTATGTGGATTAATACTCGTTCAGCCTGTAGCAGAAACAGCCGCAAAGAGGTTCATAGCAGTGGCAAATGATGAGCCGCGTCAACAGATCATGAGTTATCACCTTGCCAAATATTATTTTATCAAAGAGGATTTTACGAATGCGATTACTTACTACGAACGATCCGGATACAACAATCTTAGCAATGAACTGATAGCGGATGCAAAATTTGAACTGGCCTATTCTTATTTTAATCTCAAAGAGTTTGAACAGGCAAAACCCCTCTTTAATGAAATTCACCAGTTGCCTAAGAATAAATATTACTTCCCTGCCAATTATTATTATGGATTCATTAGTTATCACGACAGGGACTATGCCGAAGCATTAAGAGCATTCAAACTTGTAGAAACACAAAAGGCTTATGAAGGCCTGGTGCCTTATTACATAGCTGAGATCTATTATTTCCAGGGTAAGAAAGATGAGGCATTGCGCTATGGAGAAAGTGCTCTAAGCAGAGGCAACCTATATTACCAGAAAGATATGAATCTCCTGATCGGGCAGATATATTTTGAAAAGAAAAATTTTGCAAAGGCATTGCCATTGCTGGAGGCATATGTGAACAGTAGTAATAAAGTTAGTAAAGAAGTGATGTATGAGTTGAGCTATTGTTATTATGACGCCAATCGTCTGGAAAAAGCAAGTGAAGGTTTCAAGCAACTGAGTAATGAGAAAGATTCGCTGGGACAAAACTCGATGTACCTTCTTGGCGATATTTATTTAAGAACTAACCAGAAAGCTAATGCGCGTGCCGCTTTCCAGTATTCCTCAAATAATAGCAGCAATCGCAAACAACAGGAAATTTCCCGTTTCAATTATGCAAAACTGTCTTATGAATTAGGGTACCAGGACATCGCGTTAAGTGAAATGCAAAAATTTCTGGATCTCTATCCAACCGCGGTGAATGCAACTGAAGGGAAAGAAATATTGGTAAACTTGCTGGCGAATACAAACAACTTTAATGATGCACTCAATCTGTATGAATCATTTGACAAACCAACACCTGGAATGCAGAAAGTATATCCCAGGATTTTATATGGGAAAGCAACTGAGCTGATCAATGATCAAAAGCTTACCCAGGCAGATGAAATGTTAACCAGGATAATAAAAGATCCCAATGCAGGTAAAGTATTGCCCTATGCAAATTTCTGGAAAGGGGAAATTGCTTACAGGCAGGCTCGGTATGATGATGCAGTCAGGTACCTTGGAGCCTTTCTTCAAAGTGGAGCATTCTCACAAGGTGAAGCAACCCCGGTTGCCGCAAAATATAATCTTGGATATAGTTATCTGAAAAAGGAAAATTTCAGGCAGGCACTTTCCTATTTTAGCCAGATCGCGCCTTCTATTTCTTCCCAATCATCTTCACTGGAGCAGGATGCATATGTAAGAACTGCCGATAGTTATTTTATGACAAGGGACTTTAATAAGGCAAAAAGCATGTACGATAATGTATTGAATAGTGCTCTGCCACAAAGCGATTATGCCTTTTTCCAAAAAGCTATGATAGCAGGTGTTACCAGCAGTTCGGAAAAAATAAAGGTTTTGAATACTCTGTTAAGGCAATATCCTTCAAGTGACCTTGTTCCTGATGTAAACCTTGAAATAGCCAATACCTATATGGCAGATGAAAAATTTCGTGATGCCATTCCTTACCTGAATAATATTCTTACATTGAACAATGCAAATGGTTTAAAACCTCAGGTGTATCTGAAACTAGGCCTTGCTTACTATAACATGAACAACAATAATGAGGCTTTAACCAATTACCAAAAGCTGATAACCCTCTATCCACAATCACCTGAAGCAGACGAGGCATTGACGAATATGAAAAATATTTACGTGGAAGCAGGGAAGACAAATGAATACCTCGATGTTATGAGAAAAGCCGGGAAAAATATTTCTGTCTCCGAGGCTGATTCTCTTACCTATTCTGCAGCTGAGCTTAAGTATAACAACGGTGATTGCCCAAGTGCAATCACAGGATTTACAAATTACCTAAATCAATATCCCGATGGCTCGTTCGCTTTGCAGGCAAATTATTTAAGGAGTGATTGTTATGTAAAATCAAAAGACTTTAAAAATGCCGTAGTTGGATTCGATATTGTGGCAAATAAAGGTGGTGGGAAGTACACTGAACTTGCTGCATTGGAAGAGGCAAGGATATGGTATTTCGAGCTACAGGATTATCCTAAAGCAAAGACTGCGTTTACCAGGTTACGTGAAGTTGCTACTACACAGGAAAACCAGCTGGAAGCATTACGTGGACTAGTCAGGACGTATTATCAAACAAAAGATTACACGGAGGCAAGTAATATCTCAAAAGAATTGCTCACTAAAAAGGGATTAAGTACGGATGATAAAGCGATTGCAAACATGGTACTTGGTAAATCAATGCAGGCAAATAATCAATATGACCAGGCAATAGCTGCTTTCAAAGGAGTTACGGCAGTAAATAAAGCCGCATGGGGTGCAGAAGCCCGTTATGAGATCGCCAGTTCTTACTTTGCTATGAATAATCTTTCCGCTGCCGAGAAATCTGCACTGGAAGTAATTAAAGTAACAGGGTCATACGATTTATGGGTAACCAAATCATACATCCTGCTCGGCGATATTTACGTGCAACAGAAAGATTATTTCAACGCCAAGGCTGCTTATCAAAGCGTGGCATCTAATTCAACTATCCCGGAAACTAAAGCTGAAGCACAACAAAAACTTGATAGAGCGATAGCGGAGGATAAGACAAATTCGAAAGTGGGGCAGTAAGGTGGAGGTTAAGCATAAGAAAACATACTAATAAATCGGCATAAAATATTTTCAAGAAGATGAATAATCCCAAACAATTTTCTAAATTATCCGGAGTTCTATTGCGCACATGCCTATTGTCCATTGTCTATTGCCTGGTAGTAACTACCGGATATGCTCAAGGGGATTCAACCAGGCATGGCCAAACGGTAGATATCACTTCCTCATATAGGCCGGTTTTACGAAATGCAGTTAAGATCAATTTATCCGCATCAGCATTTACTGCTGATACATCCAGACCAAGGTTAGCCTATGACATACCGCCGCAGAATCTCTTTTTTTCTTATCAACCGATACCCTTGAAACCATTGTCATTGCAACAGGATACAGCGCTGGATCTTGGGCTGAGGAATTATCTAAAGGCAGGTTTTGGGAATTTAGCAACTCCTTATGTAAAGGGGAGTTTTAGTTTTGGAGATGGAAGAACAAGCCTGGTTAATCTAAAAGCTGATTATATTTCCTCCAAAGGACAAATAACAAACCAGGATTTTAGCGAAGTTAGTATTAAGGGTCTGGGAAGTTATTTTACTAAATCTAATGAAGTATATGCGGGAGTGGGATTTAGCCAGCATGAATATTACCAGTATGGCTATGACCATGGTTTGCATAATTATTCGAAGGAATCACTCAGGCGCAGATACCAGGACATCCAGATCAATGGAGGCCTGAGAAACATTGCCGTCAATAATTTAAACGTTAATTACAATCCAAACATCCAGGCAAATATTTTTTCAAGGGAAAACCAAATTACAGAAAGCTCTTTAATAGCAGATGTTCCGGTTGAGAAAAAATTTGGTGAATCAGTTTCTTTTAAGGTTGATGCAAAAGCTGATGTAACAAGCTTAACTAATAAATCTACTACCTCCAATGTCAAGACCATTAATAACATATTCCTGGTAGCACCCGAATTAATTTATTATTCCGATAAGTTCACTTTTCATGGGGGAATTACACCAACCTGGGATAATGGAGTGCTAAGTGTATTACCTAACATCTATGGAGAAGCGCAATTGCAACATAATATACTAATGGTACAGGCAGGCTGGATTGGAAGATTCACTAAAAATACTTTCCGTTCATTGAGTGCTGAAAATCCTTATATGCAGGATCCGGGAGTATTGTTGAATACAAAAGAAACCGAATATTATGGTGGTGTGAAGGCCACTGTAGGTAAGCATTTCAGCTTCAATGCGAAAGTTGCCTACATTAGTTATAAAAATCTTCCACTTTTTGTAAATGACACTACTGATGGTAAAAGTTTTGTCATAAAGAACGAAAGCCAGGTAAGTGATCTGCTCATTCACGGAGATTTAAATCTTGTAAGCCAGGATAAATTTACACTTACCGCAGCGGCAGACATTAATACTTATGCTCTGTTTACTGATAATACTAATGCCTGGCATAAGATTCCGGTACAATTAACCGGTTCATTCAGGTGGAATGCGTTTAAAGAAGTATTGTTGAAAGCTGATGTATTTACCTTCTCAGGCGTTCCCTATCTCCTGAAGAATAATGTTGAGAAAAAATTGCCGGGTGGAACCGATCTAAGTGCGGGAGCGGAATTTAAAATAACTGATAGGTTCAGTGCCTGGATGGATCTCGACAATATCCTTAATTCAAAATACCAGCGCTGGAACAATTATCCGGTATATGGATTTAATATTATTGGTGGATTGATCATGCGGTTTTAATATAACTTGCAGTATGCTTGATCTTATCACCTCTTATCTTCTTCAAAACCGCGAATGCGTGCTTCCCAGCATCGGTATTTTTAAAGTAAAAAATAAGTCAGCAGAATTTGATCCTATTAATAACCAAATTCTTCCTCCGGCAGAAGAGATCATTTTCAGGGAACAGGCTGGTCTATCAAGCGGTCTGGTTAATTATATTTCGCGGAAACAAATGATCAATCCTGCGACAGCAGAAGATAGACTTGCAGATTTTTGCACAAATGCCAGGGCTATTATTATTGCAGGTGGCAAGCTTGAATTGAAGTCTTTTGGAAGCCTGCAAAAGAATGTTGCAGGCAATATTTATTTTAAGCGACAGAAATCTTTAGACTACTTCCAGCCAGTGCCTGCAAATGCTGCTGTGCATCCTCACCAGGAATACGATCTACTGGTAGGGGAGAAGGAAATTACTTCTATTGCAATGGCTGAATATTTGAGTGAACAGGAGACCGCTATCCAATCACGTTGGAAGCTTTGGGCGGTAATCCTTACTGTAATTTCGATTGCTGGCTTGATATACTATTTTTCGATGCATCCATTTTCATTAGATAGTGTTGGAAACACTTCCAGGTTGTTTTGAATGGCATAGCCCAAGGTTGAACTAAAGCCAAAGGCATTTACCGACCTTGGGCTACGCCATTCTAATCGCCTTCAAACTCCAATGGCCCACCCACTCCAAACAATCGAAGCGCTAACTCTTTTCCAACCCCCTTAGCATACTTAAAAAAGATCTTATTAGCAGGTATCAATGTTCTTCCATTATTATCTTCGACACTATAGTCAACTTCATACTTATCCTTCTTCTTTTCAAAATTAATACGGGCTAAAATTAATGGAGCATCTCCTTCGCTAATCCAATTGATGTTGCAATTCTTTAGTTCTTTTTCTACCTGGGATGTTTCATTATTATCCAGACCACTCTTTGAAAGTTTTACTTTTATTTTAAAACCGCTGAACGGGAGCAATTGAGGGAATTCTTTAAAGTAAAATGCAAGCATGGTATTATACTTTTCTTTTTCACCAGCATCATCATAATCTTTGGCAAGAGTCTCAGATAATCTTGCAAGGAACAATTTTTCGTGAGCAGTATCGAGCAGTGTATTATAAAGGATATCTTCCAGGGTTGTAGTGCTTTCCTTTACCCGGCCATCCTTATATAAAAAATTCCCATAGAACAATTGCATGTAACGCCTGATATTAGGTCTTTTTTCCTCCTCCATTTTTTGCTGATACAAATTAGTAAAGTATGCGGGACTTATATCTTTGATCATATTCCATATTTCGTCAAATCCAATTACGTTTTCGCTACTAAATAAACTGTATACAACGTTTTGTCTTTCGGGGTTATTGACAAATTGATTAACAATGGCGAAGCGTAAGAGAAATCTTTCACCCATTAATTCACTAATTGCAAGCAGATTAGGAATTGAGTACCACCAACCAGTATTAAAGAATTTTATTCTTTCGATTTTCTGGTTCACCAGCATCATCTTCACTACATTCACCGCGAAATCATATTGTGCTTGTCCCAATGTTGTTCCAAGGTGAAGCTCTTTAAATTGTGCGGCTTTCGTAATGGCTTTTTCGCAGCTATCCAGTTGCCCGTTATATAAGTAGGAGCGGGCAAGCGCGATGTTATACCATCCAAATCCTGGTGTGGATCCATTTTGCGCAATAATTTCATTCGTTTCTCTGATTCCTTCGAGCGAATTACCACTGTTAATATATAACGTTGGCAGAAAATAATATGATTCAATCAGTCGCTTATCAAATGAAAATTTTTCTCTTTCGAAATTATTGATCGCCTCAGCAAATTGTCCGAGAGTATTTTTATAGTGTGCGTAATTATTATATGATATACCCCCGCTGGCTAAAAGATAATTGTAGTAATATTCGGTTGAATCAATATTCTGTAAATAATTATAAATGATAGCCAGGTAAAAATTAGCGTTCGTATTGCCTTCAGCTTTTGCTATATACAGATGGCTAAGGGCGAGGTCTTCATTTTCCAGGACACTATTTTTTAAGAAGGCATATTTGTGTAAGTAGTACCTGTTCCTGTGAATGGTCCATGCTGTTTTTATGTGGTATTCCATAAAATCATAGGGCAAGTTCCAACTATGCACTTTTTCAAGGATCCACATGGCTGAATCTGCCTGTTCTACATTAGAATAGCTATCATATAATGCGTTGCAGATCTGCTGAAAATCTGCGATCTTTGGATCGCTGGTAAAGATCGAAGTAAGATTTACAAGGTAGCTCCGAAAATCTCTTTCATATAATAAGAGTGCTTTTTTTAATGGTTGGATGCAATTCCGATAGCCTAGATAATCTGCAGCACGGTCATATTTGAACATTCCTTCATAATAATAGCCAACGTAATAAGTGCTATCCAGCCTGATGAACTCCCGGCTTCGGGGCAAGGCATCTTTATCAGATGTCGGTACACCGATTCGTTTGGCATCAATCTCGTATCGGGCGGAGGGATTTTGGGCGTGGAGGTGCAGGGATAAAATAAGTGCGGGTAGAAGGATGTTTATATGTTTGAAGAATGTTGTCATTAATATGATTGATCTTTTTCTACCAATATCAAATGCCTATGGGATTCTACGTTTGGTTTATGAGGATGTTATTTTTTCTACCAATATTGAATCCCTAACGGGATTCATCAATGTTACATCCTTACGGGATTCTAATTCAGCTTCAATTTCGAAAGCCTCTCCATTTCTATATTTACAATTGCTCCCAATGTTTTTGCTTCCGCTTCTTTATTTCTAAATATCAACCTGTGATGCAATACCGGCAAGGCAAGATCAAGCAAATCATCCTCTATCACATAGGTTCTTCCATTAACCAGGGCATAGGCCTTCAGGCATTTAATGAATGTGATACCGCTTCGGGTGGATGCGCCGAGTAAAATATCCTGTTGTTTTCGTGTTGCCCAGATAATATTCCTTACAGCTTTAATAATTTCTTCATGTAAAAATACATTCTCGCTTTGTTGTTGTAGATATAATACCTCGCTGATGTCCAATACTTGCTGAATGTTATTGAGATTGTTGTTTATTTCAATATAATCTTTATATATGCCGAGTTCCGTTTCTTCATCCACGTATCCAAATTTTATTTTTATAAAGAACCTGTCTAACTGCGCTGCTGGCAAGGGATAGGTACCTTCCATTTCAATGGGATTCTGGGTTGCTATAGTGAAGAATAAATTCTCCAGCTTATAGGTCGTTTCACCCATGGTGATCTGGTTTTCGGCCATACACTCCAGCAATGCTGATTGAACTTTAGGAGAGGCGCGATTGATCTCATCTGCCAGCAATACATTACAAAAAAGAGGACCTCTCTTAAAAATGAAATCCTTTTTTACATCATCAAAAATGTGTGAGCCCAACAGGTCCATGGGTAAAAGGTCAGGAGTAAATTGAATCCGTTTGAAATTGACTGAGCCATTACTTATTCCAGAAATGCTTTGGGCCAGGGTCCTGGCCATGATAGTTTTCCCTGTGCCGGGATTATCTTCCATTAAGATATGTCCCTTAGCCAGCAAGGCAGTGAGCACAAATTTTATCTGGTTTCGTTTTCCTTTAATAACCGTCTCAATATTATCCGTAAGACGCTGAATATTATGTAGAGCTGTTTCATTATTCACTATGATTTCCTGCTGTTCCATAATTATATTTTTGGTGTGTTAAAATAATTTATTGTCCTGTAAATATTTAAAAACTTACTGATTCTATCCTTAAATAAAATTTTATTTTTAACTGCCTGCTCAAAAGTTGGATAAAAGAGTAAGATGATTTTCTCTTCCCATGGTTTCAATTGCTCATTCGAATATTTACTCTTTAGGTAAACCTGGACGAAAGCTGAAAAATCTGTCTTGAAGTTTGTATCAACAATGTCCCGGGCAAATGCCAATGGGCTGCTGTTTTTCCTCGCATATCCCAGTTGATTCAAAAAATACATTGCTGAAGTATAGCCGTAATAAGCTTTTGTTCTCACTACTGTTGTATGTGTTGCCTTGTAACGGAAATACCTGTATATCAGCCATGGCAGCAGGAATAAAGTTAGCAGGATGCTTCCAATTATAGATAGAAATATCCACAAAATATGGAGTATGCTAAACGGCTCTTTGGCTTTTGCTTGTGGTTTCATTTGCTGTTTTTCCTTCTCAGTATCTGCTATCCTTATCTCATCTATTGGAATTGGCTTGGGAATTTTTGCAAGGATATCATTTGCGCTATCTGATTCCAGCGGTACGATATTTTTAAACTGTTCAGAAAATGACAAAGAAGTAACCTCCATTCCTGCTGTAATAGTACTTAGCGGTACAGCCCCAGTATCTTTATTTACCGTTGCCAGAGATACATCCATGTTAATCTTCACAGGTTGCTTCAGTTCAAAGGTCTTATCGTGATAGATCATTTTTGTTACCAGCATCTGCATACGTTTAGAGCCAGTATCAATGCTGATAACTTTTCCATTTGCCACAAAGAAGGCAGACTGAACTGTTATTGGGGGTGTGCCGTCCGGGGCGGGGGATTGCTGCTGTTCTGTATTCGGAATGGTTGTATCAAAATCCAACCAACCATAGCCGGGGAAAAATACCTGTACCCATGCATGTGCCTGGTCCTCATAAAACCAATACCACCCTTTGTTTTTATCTGCACGATCCACTGTGAGGAACCCTGTGGATACCCTTGAAGGAATGCCCAACGCCCTCAAAAGAAAAAGCGTTGCTCCCGCAAAATAAGCACAATAGCCTCTCCTGTTTTCGAACAAAAAGAAGGTTAGCTTATTGGCGCTTGGTAATCCTGGTATGCCTGGATTATCAGTGTACTTAAATAAAGGCTGGCCGTTTTCGTCCTTGCTGAAAAAGTAGTCACGAATGGCAATGATCTTATCGATTGGGGTAGCTGCATTTTTGGTGATCAGTTGCGCGAGTGAACGAATAGAATCAAAAGATTCTCCGTGAGGGATGAAGGTATAGTAGTTGATAAAATTAGAATCTTCACTGTTCCAGTTGCTGATTTTTCTTAGTGCTTCAAAACGGGTTTGCTGGAAGTTTTCTAAAGTTGCATTTCCCGCAGGATTGTATACGAAGTAAGCACTGTTCAAATCACTTACATACATTTTCGCTCTATAAGCACTTTTGAATTGTTGCTGGTATTCTTTGTCTATTGAGATCGGTTGGCAAAAAAATGCCGTACTGGGAGCAAGAAATTCTTTGGGTGACAATAGTACTTTATATACTTCTGTGGTTGCTACCTTCCGGGCAATCAGTCCTTTTGCCTTGCGCAGTACTGAAGAATCAGTCTCGGTAAAATACAATGGAATTTTAGAAGGATCAGGCTGAAACAGATCATTCGATGGCATCGTACTGTCAGTCTCGAGTGTCTGGGTAAGGGTGTCAAACTTCGTGTAATAATCGTACGTAAAATAAAGTGGGTTAGGACTCTCGGTATTCGGAAAATAGTTGTCAAGCTTTGCGATGAACACTAACCGCTTCGAGCTTGTGTGGCCACCACTCAACCCCATTTCTTTTTTGTTACTTACCGTTCCGTCCCTGTTTTCTTTCGTAAGACTTTCACTGTTATCATTCTTTTCCTGCTTTGCACTTCCACCAAATTCTTTTTCAATTGCTTTAAAATCATTAGAATAAAAAGAAATCAAAAGAAAAAGAATGATCGATGAAAGTATAGTGAACCCAGTTAATCTTTTCCCGATGAACCATGCGAAACCAGGCTCATCCTTGTTCATATTCCTGATGAGTTCGGCCGTATAAACAATGTAGAAGGCAAAAAACAATACAGGCACAAATGCAATAATCAGTTTTTGTGCAGTGATCTCTGTTGTCTTACTTACAATGATAATTTGGATAAGTAGCATCGATACACAAAGCAACATCGGGAAATAGCGAAATCGGGCAAAGCCCCAGCCTGCAATTATACCTATGATAAATAGAAAGGAAAAAATATAGAATTGTGCCGATGCATAAAAAGCAGAGAATTCTGCCGTAATTGTTTTATTGATGATCCCGGAGATTAAGTACAATACCAACAACAGTGGTAGAAAGGTTGTTAGGAAGCGAAAACGAAAGTTATAAAAAATGCATCCTGTAAATAATCCAAGGGAAAAATAAATGGTCTGCAATAACCATTGATTATTAAGAACTGTAAAATATTGATTGATATGCCACAATAAATAGGCTGCAATTACCACCGCTGGTATGCATAGTAATAATAACTGAGCTGAAATAATTTTTGGACTATGTAGTTTTTCAATTTTCATTTACACAAATAGTTTTTCACACTCTGAAAGTTCAAGGATATGGTGTATATCTTTTTCGTTTTGAATGAGATCTCTTTTTAGGGGTGAAACATTCCATGCAAATCTTAATTTCTCAAGACTATCTTGTGAAGGTTTTACAAAGATCCATTTCATCCAGTCTCTAACCTGCATAGTATTAAAAGCATAGCTCAATTGAACAAATACAACAACCAGGTCTTTCCCTGCAGTTCCCACTATTTTTTGTAGCTGGAGGATATCAGTGAAAGAAGAAATGCATAAAATAGAAGCTTCGTCTTTTTTAAAATACTGATCAAGGTTTTTATCGGTTTGCCATTCAGATGTACTGATGATGTATTTTACTTTTTGAAGCGGATCATCCGCCATGATCGTACCTGGTGGCTGGTCTGGAATATACTTTATCAGCAGGTTTCGTTTACTTAGTGCCAGGTAAGTATTCCAGGTAACCGTTTTATAATGGTTAAGGAATACTGCATCCAGTTGTTCATACAGGCTATTCCGAAAGCGATTGTAGAAGGACGCGTAGAAATAAATGTGTGACGCATATGGGTCATTGGTTTCGGGTACACGGACAACTAACTCCTTATTCTTGGCATATATTTTCCAAACAATTCTCCGTACATCATCATTGTTTTCGAAATTCTTATAATTCAAAAATTCCCCTTCCACCTTCCGGATCTTATCAATTCTGACATTGGTATTTTCTGTTTTTTTAGGTTGAACAGTAATTAAAGCTGATGATTTGTCTTCCGGCTGAGTAAAGAATGTATCCTGGGCAGGAATGGTTACTGCAAACGAAAATAGCTGGAACATGTCTTCAAAATAAATAATGCTGCCGTTTACCTGGTATTCTTTTATTTCCGGAAGTTGCCAGTTATAAATTCCATTAATGGTTGATGAAAAAAAGGCTTCCTTCCTTTGGGAAGATACCAGGCTGAATTTTTGCGAGATGCCCTTATCATATAGGAGCCTCATTCTAAGAAACCCAAATAAGGGGGGATAAACTGGTAGTAAGGAAATGCTAACCGGTTGTTTTGAATTGGAAGGGTCTTTTACGGCTGTTTTTATTTTCAGGGATAGATTACCGTTTTTCCGGTTCATTATAAATATAAGCCATGGAATAATTGCGGTTAAAAAAGACCAGGTTAGGATAGCAAGGATGAAATATAGTGTGATGGTAACAAGCAAATGTATGATCGAGGAATAGGATGAATCGGGTATGGTGATGTTTTTTTTGATCCATATAAACCCGGCTATTAAGCACGATGCCAGGAGAACAAGCTGTACCCTGAAGGGGATAAAATAGCTGCCGAAGGAAATGTTATTTCTGATTGAACTAATCTTCATATATTATTTGAGAGCACTAATTTATCGATATTATTGCTTTGCTTGAAAAGTAAAGAAAGCCCAATCCCTCAAAACAAACAATACCTCGCAATGGGTATTTTATATTTTCTTTGCACCATGATCGTTTATTCCTTATGCCCTTGTTGTTCGTCATCATCAATCCAAAAAGTACTTACTGCCAAAGACCACACAGTTTCGCAGGAGTATTTTGAGATCTGGGAATGTGCTTCCTGTACCGCCAGGTTTACCCAATCAGTGCCAGGTAGCGAAGATATTGGAAGATATTATCAGTCGGAGGATTACATTTCTCACAGCGATACAAAAAAAGGTTTCATTAATTCACTTTACCATAGGGTAAGGAAAATGACTCTTCAGAAAAAAAGAAACCTGGTTAAAAGATCTGTAGGTATGGATGACGGAATTATATTAGACATAGGCTGCGGAACCGGGGCCTTCCTGCATACTATGCAAGTAGTGGGCTGGGATGTAACTGGTTTAGAACCCGACAGCAGCGCCCGCGAAAAAGCGAAGGAATTATATGGATTGGTACTTGATCTACCAGGAAAATTCTTTGATCTTCCACCCCATACATACCATGCGATTACCATGTGGCATGTGCTTGAACACGTGCACCAGCTCAATGAATACCTTGATCAGATTATGAAATTACTTAAGCCTGGTGGCAAAGTATTTATTGCCGTGCCCAATTATACCAGTTATGATGCCGCATTATACCAGGAGCAATGGGCAGCTTATGACGTACCAAGGCATCTCTATCATTTTTCTCCTGCATCAATGTCCCGGCTTTTATCCCAGCATGGTTTAGTACTTGAAAAAATTAAACCCATGTGGTATGATAGTTTTTATGTGAGCATGCTAAGCGAGAAATATAAGACTGGCAGGAATAACCTCCTTCGTGCCTGCTGGAATGGCTATTTCTCCAACCTGAAAGCATTTTTTAACAAGGAAAGATGTAGCTCGCTCATTTATATAGCTGGAGTCGAATGAGCGTTCAATTTCCTAAAAAATCAAACTTTCCCTTACCTTTGCTGTGCTGAATAACTGCTATTGAAGTCTCTTGCCTCCATATCATTGATAATAATACTGCTATATAGCCAGGTAGGATATTATTTTGTAATGCGTAACAGCCAGGATAATATTAAAGCGGATATGCGCGAAAAAATCCTTGGGCAACTTAAAAGCTCAGAGATGGAAATCATTTCATTATCTGACAATCAGCAAAAAATTTCATGGGAGGAAAATGGTAAAGAATTTTCCTTCAATGGTGAGATGTTTGACCTTGTAAAAAAGGTAAAAGTAAACGGTAGAATAATGCTGTATTGCATTAACGATATAAAAGAGAAACAACTGGTAGATAAATACAACGAAATCACCAAACATAACTCTGCATCCGGGAAAAAAGATAAAAGTAATATTGACAATTCTATTAATCTATTTGTTGAAGTTAAAGCGGAAGGAAGCGCTACCTACACATTACCAGTATCTAATGTTTTCCCTTCCTTCGTTTCCCGTTTGCAATCTGTGACTCCAAAAAATTATGCTCCTCCTCCTGAGGTTTGATCTCTTCATTCAAAATTAAAGGTTAACATTTATCTCTGGCAGCAGGCTAGCGCTACAATTCTAATATTTCACTAATTTATTAGTAACTCTTTATTTTATAGATCTTTTTTATGAAAACAAAACTCTTTTACATATATATACCATTGCTTTTATGTCTTTCAATCAATGCTAAAGCACAAAATCAAATCAGTGGGATGATCAGGGATTCAAAAAATGGTGAACCGCTGCATGTAGCTTCAATATACATTCCTGATCTTAAAATTGGAACCATATCTAATGTGGCAGGTGAATATCTACTTAGAAACGTTCAATCAGGAACATATTTAATTGAAATTAGTTTGATCGGCTACCGATCTATTGCTGAAAGAATCAGGATCGAAGGAGTTTCAAAGCATGATTTTTCTCTCACCCCAACAAGTTACGAATTGGATGAAGTTATGCTTACCGGAGTAGCCACAGCTACTAAAAAGAGGGAAAATCCAATCCCTGTAAGCATCCTTAATAAAAACGAATTACTTCAATCCGCATCATCAAATATAATTGACGCAATAAGTGAACTACCGGGCATTTCTCAAATTACCGTAGGACCATCAATTTCAAAACCAATAGTTAGAGGGTTAGGATACAATCGTGTAATAGTAATGAATGATGGGGTCAGGCAGGAGGGCCAGCAATGGTTTGATGAGTTTGGGATTGAGATTGATGAAAACTCTGTAAACAAAGTTGAAGTTCTAAAAGGCCCTGCAAGTTTAAGATATGGTTCTGATGCTATGGCCGGCGTAATTAATTTCCTTTCACCTACCACAATGGCTGAGGGAAATGTAAAAGGAAATCTAGCAGGAAATTTTCAAACAAATAATGGGTTAATAAATGGCTCAGTAAATCTTGCGGGCAATAATAAAGGATTTAGCTGGGATCTTTTATACACCGGTATGCTTGCACACAATTACAAAAACAAATATGACGGCTATGTTTGGAATTCAGGCTATAGTGAAAACAACTTAAAAGGCATATTTGGGATTAACAAGGAATGGGGCTTTTCTCATCTCATTCTAAGTATGTTCAATTTAAAATTAGGCATTGTAGAAGGCTTAAGAGATAGCGCCACAGGTAACTTTGAAAGGCACCTTTTAGCAAGTGACGACACAGATAGTTTAGCAATAGCGCCGTCGGATGAATATAAAAAGTATAATAATTATCCAATAATTCATCAGCATGTAAGGCATTACAAAGCAGTTCTGGATAATAGCTTTGTTATGGGAACAGGAAGGTTAAATCTAAGACTGGGCTTGCAACTAAATTATCGACAAGAGGCCAACGATATTACCAAAGGCGATATTTATAATAACTATTTTTTTCTAAGAACATTGAACTATGATGCTCAATATATTCTACCTGAAAAAAATAAATGGGAAGTATCCTTCGGAGTAAATGGAATGCAACAAGCTTCTGAAGACAGAGGAATTGTGTTTGTTCTCCCGGAATATGATTTATTTGATATCGGTGCATTTGCTATTGCCAAAAAAACATTTGATAAATTAACCATAACCGGGGGGTTGAGAGTTGATTCAAGAACATTGCATGGAAAAGATTTGTTTGTAGATACAATGGGAATAAGATTAAGTAAGCCGGATAATTATTCAGTTCATCGCTTTACTGACTATCATTCAAACTTTTCAGGTTTTTCAGGCAGTATCGGGTTTGCCTATGATCTTTCACAGACATTTTATATTAAAGCAAATCTGGCCAGAGGTTTTAGAGCTCCTACTGCAGCAGAAAGTGGTCAAAATGGGATACATGACGGCACACCATTTTACGAGATTGGCGAACACAATTTAAAACCAGAGAATAGCCTGCAGGTGGATGCAACACTGGGGTTAAATGCGGATGATATAAGCGCAGAATTGAATGTCTTTAATAATAAAGTAAATAATTACATCTTTCCCGTAAAATTGGAAAGTGTATTTGGCGGTGATTCTATTCGGGAGGATAATGTAGCTGGTTTTTCAGGCCCAACTTTTAAGTATATAGCCGGGGATGCAAACTTGTCGGGCGGGGAGTTAATGCTGGATATCCATCCGCATACTATCAGCTTCTTCAATTTCGAAAGCGCGTTTTCAATGGTACGCGCTATCCAGTTGCACCAGGATGCTTCTACAAAATATTTGCCCTATACTCCCCCGGATAAATGGCAATCTAAAATTAAGTTTGTGGCAAAAAAACTTGATGGAATATTTCAAAACAGTTATATCAGTTTCGGTGTAGATCATTATTTTACCCAGGATAAAATATATTACCAGTTTGGAAACGAAACGGTAACTCCCGGGTATACTTTAATTAATGTAGGAATAGGTAGTGAGATCCATTCTGCAAAAGGCAATGTTTGTTCAATTTACTTAGTAGGAAATAATTTAGCAGATGTTGCCTACCAGAGCAATATGAGCAGGCTAAAGTACACCGATACTAATAATGTTACGGGACGGATAGGCATTTATAATATGGGAAGAAACATTAGTCTAAAAGTGTTGCTGCCATTGGATTTTAAGAAACAATAATAATTAATACTCACCAATGCACAATCACCCTCCCTCCCCGTCCGTAAAACCCTCCACTACCATCCGCCCCGCCGCCACCTCCACATAGAATCCCAGTCTGCGTAGCATAAATACCCTGATTGATAGCCGCGCTTGTAATCTTATATCCCCCTTTAGATCCCGATCCCGGCAGCATCCCGGCATCACCCCCATCTCCATAATTTACAACTTTAGCGTAATCAGCAGCACCTGCCGTCATAAAACTTAATTTACTAATCCCTCCGGGACTACCATTAAATCCAATATACTGATTGGGGAGTCCGGATACAGAAAATGATCCTCCGGTTGCCTGCCCATTAGATGCGCTGGTCATTGGATCTCCATTTGAACCTCCAGTTCCTCCGGTGGCGGTTATACCTATCAAGCCAAAAAAGAAAGTAGAGTTACCTCCATTAATGCCATAAGTAGCCACATTGCCATAATTTCCACCTGCGCCCATAGTTATGGTTGCCAGGCTTCCCGGAGTTACAGTAAATTTTGCTGAAATATAACCGCCTCCTCCCCCTCCTGTTAAATTAGCTCCTCCACCACCCCCACCCCAGCATTCCACAAAGATGGTGGTAACACCAGCGGGTACCAGCCACGAACCAGGACAATTACTGGTGCCGGTAGAAAAAGCGGTAGCGCTGCAATCAAACACCTGCAGATTTTTATAATCGGATAAATCTCCCCACACCAGGTTATTCCCCGCATCCTTCATCAACACCTGGTTGCTGGTGCCGGCATTGCCATTTACTTTCACCTGGCCGGCAACATTGATATTACCGTTCACATCTAATTTTTCTGTTGGGGTAGCAGTACCAACACCTACGTTTTGTGCCATACAGCAAAAGGAGGTGAATGAGAAAGCGGCAATAACATATAATGTTTTCATGT
>JADGPY010000199.1 GCA_017882205.1 Chitinophagaceae bacterium | reverse complement strand
TTTCTATTCTCCATGTCTTCGTTTAAAAAAAGCTATTGATTCAGGTAAGATCGGGAAACCTGCACTCGGTACAGTTTTTATGTTTGGCTGGCGCAATGAGGCCTATTATAAGAGTGATCCATGGAGAGGTAAGTGGAAGGAAGAAGGGGGTGGTGTCCTGGTCAATCAGGCCCCGCATCAATTGGATCTGTTACAATGGTTCATGGGTAGCGAAATTGAAGAAATTTACGGTATCTGGAAAAATATTAACCATCCATATATTGAAGTTGATGATACCGCACTGGCAATACTGAAATTTAAAAATGGAGCGATTGGCAATATTGTCGTAAGTAATTCCCAAAAACCTGGTATTTACGGCAAGGTTCATATACATGGAGATAACGGTGCTTCTGTAGGTGTTCAAACAGATGGTGGAGCAATGTTTATTGCTGGCATGACAAGTATTTTGGAGCCTCCGGTGAATGACTTATGGTCGGTACCTGGAGAAGAAAATAAACTTAAAGACTGGATAAAAGAAGATTCAGATTTTTTCAACAGTGTTAATTCTATCGAATACTATCATAAGTTGCAGTTTGAAGATTTTATAGATGCATTGATTGACGGAAGAAAACCAATGGTGACAGGAGAGGAAGGACGGGTGACAGTAGAGATTTTTACTGCGATATACCGCTCACAAAGAGACGGGAAAGCTATAAAATTTCCATTGATGCCTGAATATGGCCGTCTTGACTTTGATGGGAGATTTTAATTATATGGGAAAGACAGCAAAAATATGCATAATAGGAAATGGTCGTTTTGCGAATACGGTACATTACCCCTCACTTGTTTCTCTTAAAGATGTAGAAATTGTTGGAATTTGTGCATTTGATGAAGAACGATTAAAACAGACCACGCAAAAATATAACATACACGAAAAATGTATTCATGTAGCAAGATCACAATTTGATTATCAGAAAATGTTGATCGATCTCCAACCCGATGGAGTATATGTTATAGGTCAACCTGAAAGAATGTTCGATATTTGGATTTGGTGCCTGGAAAATAAATTTAACCTTTTTATTGAGAAGCCAATGGGTATTACCATTCACCAATCCAGGTCATTGGCTTACCTGGCCGAAAAAAACAGTTGTATCACTCAGGTATCACATCAGCGCAGATCAGCCCCATTATTACAAAAAATGAAAGTAGAGTGCCTGAAAAAAGGCCCTGTAACACATGTTATTGTAGAGTTTAATAAATGTGATATTCGTCCCTCGTTTGAAGCAATGGACAGGATGTTAGATGATTATACCCATTCAGTTGATACTGCACGATGGTTATGTGGAGGAGAAGTTGTTAAAATTGAATCACACTGCAGGCGGATTATAGTTCCCGATATAAACTGGATTGGGGCAACCTTATATTTTGATAATGGTACAATCTGTCATGTTATAGGGAATTGGACTTCCGGCAGACGAATATTTCGTGTTAATATTCATGCCCCAGGTATTTGCGCTGAGGTTGAAATAGAAAAGGAAGCATTTCTGTATGCTGATGGAAATTATGAAGGTGAAAGATTCGATACTAAAGAGATAGCCGGTAGCAATGAATTATTTATTTATGGTGGGTTTCAGAAAAAAAACATTGAATTCATCAATTCCATTTTATCAGGAAAAGAAGAAACTTCTTCCCCGTTCTCTGATACGCTAAAAACAATGGAAATATGTGAAACTATTTTAGCACAGGCATTGATTTCGGGAGTGTAAATTGCTGATTTTATTTAAATTCTTTTCCTCGTGCAGAAATATTAAAATGAATAAAAAAATTATTCCTATGTTAAGATAAAATTATGAGAAAAAATCTGGAAACTGAAGGCTTATATGGACAAAACAGACAATCAAGGATACGATGGGCAATGGTATCTTTTGCCTTTGTTGCAACTGTATTAAATTATTTGCACAGGTTATCATTTAATTATCTAACAGCTAAAGGACCATTACACGATTTGATACCTGATGATGCATTTGGTTATATAGCATCGGCATTTTTTATAGCTTATATGATTTCCAATGCCTTTTCAGGCTTTGTTATTGATAAACTAGGTACACGTATTGGATATTCATTAAGTATGGCGTTCTGGACTACAGCAGGTATACTACATGCTTTGGCATTGACTCCTTTTCAATTTGGATTCTTTCGATTTATGTTAGGTATTGGTGAGGCAGGGAACTGGCCCGCTGCAATAAAACTCATTTCAGAATGGTTCCCTTCTAATGAACGGTCAACTGCTTCTGGCATTTTTAATAGCGGAGCTTCTGTTGGCGCTGTGGTTGCTCCTCCATTAATTGCCTGGTTGGGAACGACATATGGCTGGCAAATAACATTTGTTGCGATTGGTGTTTTAGGGTATTTATGGCTGGCCTTATTCTGGTTTACTTATTATACACCAAAAAAGGTTATCAAAGAGGCAAAAGCACGAATTATTCCTCCCTTAAAGTTACTAAAGAATAGATTTGTTTCAGGTCTTACTCTATCAAAGGTTTTCATTGATCCTGTTTGGTATTTCATTACTTTTTGGATTGGCAGATATCTGGCCGATGTATATGGCTGGAATCTGGCTAAGATAGGTTGGTTTGCAATGTTCCCTTTTATTGTCGCCGATTTTGGCAACATCCTTGGAGGGTTATTTACTCAATGGATTATTAAAAAAGGAGTCCCGATTCCTAAAGCAAGAAAGATTGCAGTTGGTATTTTCGGATTAACAATGTCATTACCCCTATTATCGGGTCCTTTCGTGATAAACGGTCCCACTGGGGCATTAATTGTACTCGCCATTGCAGGTTTCGGGTATACAGCATATTCAGCCAACACAATGGCTTTTCCTGCTGATGTAGTACCCAAAAGCGCTACTGCATCTGTTTGGGGAATTGCAAGCGTTGGCGCAGGTTTAGGCGGTGTAATTTTCCAGTCAATATCGGGCGTAGCGATAAAAAACCTATCAACTCATTTTGATTATGCAATAGCATATAGTGCCGTTTTTATAGGATATGGATTTATGGCTCTTATTGGATTAAGTATCCTGCTTTTTCTAACAGGCCCAGTTGTTCGTGACA
>JADGPY010000198.1 GCA_017882205.1 Chitinophagaceae bacterium | reverse complement strand
TAGAGTTAATGGAGATACTGACTAAATAAGAAATTAATCAGACAGCGCTCTTTGGTTAATTTCATGTCTTCTCCATAAGTTTGCATTAAAAATTAAATGATACAAATCAATGAACAGTCTATTGCCGAACGCTTTATGCAGTATGCCCAAATAGATACACAAAGTGATCCTCAAAGCGACAGCTTTCCTTCGTCAGAAAAACAAAAGGATTTGAGTAAGCTTTTAGTTGAAGAATTAATAACTTTAGGTGCTTCAGATGTGGTAATGGATAGTAACGGCTATGTGTATGCGACCATTCCATCAAATAGTGAAAAACCACAGATTCCTGTGATCTGTTTTTGCAGTCACGTTGATACTGCGCCTGACTGCAGTGGAACAAATGTTAAACCTATACTGCATAAAAACTATGATGGAGGTGATATTATTCTTCCGGACGATCCTTCACAGGTCCTCAAAAAGAGTGAATATCCATATCTTGAAAACCACATTGGGAATGATCTCATTACAGCAAGTGGGTTAACATTATTAGGCGCTGATGATAAAAGCGGGGTAGCCGCTATTATGGAGGGTGCAGCCTATCTTATAAATAATCCATCTTTAAAACACGGTGACATAAGGATACTTTTTACTCCTGATGAGGAAGTTGGTAAAGGCACTTCCAGGCTTGACATGCAAAAGCTGGGCGCACAATTTGGTTATACGATGGATGGTGGTGAGGCAGGAAGCCTGGAGGATGAAACTTTCAGTGCCAATGCTGCTATGGTCGTAATCAATGGAGTGAGCATACATCCGGGTTATGCTAAAGGTAAATTGGTAAATGCGTTAAAGATCGCCGGAGAGATCCTACACAAACTACCGAAAAATGAATGGGCACCTGAAGCAACAGAAAAAAAACAAGGATTTGTACATCCTTTAAGGGTTGAAGGTATAGCTGAAAAAACACAAATAGATTTTATTGTAAGGGATTTTGATCTTAAAAAATTAATTGAGCATGGAGAAAAACTTCATCAATTAGCCCAGGGCGTTATTGATAAGTATCCAGGCGCTTCAATGGAATTCTCTATCCATGAGCAATACAGAAATATGAAGGAAGTGCTGGATCAGCACCCCCAGGTTGTGGCATATGCTGCAGCGGCGATCAATCGTGCCGGTCTGGATGTAAGAACAGAAAGCATTCGGGGTGGCACTGATGGCAGCAGGTTAAGCTATATGGGTTTGCCATGCCCAAACATCTTTACCGGGATGCAGGCCATCCATTCAAAGCTTGAATGGATTGGTGTAAAGGATATGGCGAAAGCCGCAGAAACGATTGTGCATTTATGTATGATATGGGAAGAGAAGAGTTGAGCGTGGCTATTGAAATTGTCCTATCTTACGCCAAATTAATTTTCTATGGATTTAATTAGATTTTGGCCAGTATTGCTGGTGGTGTTTGTTTTAATGGGTTGTTTTGTTACGATCAACCAGGGCATGATTGGAGTGATTACAGTTTTTGGCAAGTATCATCGTATAATGAAGCCAGGACTGCATATCAAGATACCCTTCATCGAACAGATCTATAAAAAAATAAGTATACAAAACCGTTCTGTAGAGTTGGAATTCCAGGCAGTAACAGTTGACCAGGCTAATGTGTATTTTAAGTCAATGCTGCTTTATTCTGTACTAAATATTGGTGAAGAAACAATCAAGAATGTAGCATTTAAATTCATCAGTGATAAAGATCTGATGCAGGCATTGATCAGAACCGTTGAAGGTTCAATCCGTGCTTTTGTGGCTACTAAAAGGCAAGCTGAAGTATTGAATGTTAGAAGAGATATTGTCGAAAACGTGAAAGAACAGGTTGATATCCAGCTCGAAAGCTGGGGCTACCACCTCCAGGATCTGCAGATCAATGATATCACGTTTGATGAAGTGATTATGACCAGCATGAGCAAGGTTGTGGCAAGTAATAATTTGAAAGCTGCAGCTGAGAATGAAGGCCAGGCATTATTGATAACAAAAACAAAAGCCGCAGAAGCGGAGGGTAATGCAATAAAGATCGCCGCAGAGGCAGAAAGACAGGCGGCCCAGTTACGTGGACAAGGGGTGGCATTGTTCCGGGAAGAAGTAGCCAAGGGTATGAGCCAGGCCGCTGAACAGATGAAACAGGCAAATCTTGATACCAATGTTATCTTATTTAGCATGTGGACAGAGGCGATCAAGAATTTTGCTGAATATGGGAAAGGCAATGTGATATTCCTTGATGGCAGTAGCGATGGTATGGAAAAAACAATGCGCCAGATCATGGCTATGCAGCAAATGCAGGAAAATAAAAAATAGATGAGTTATTTCAAACAGGACAAACCATTTGTGGTTCCTACAACGGATGGAAAGTTGATTGAGGAACATGTTGGGTTGATCAGCACGAAGAATGAAAATATAAGCATTGCTCATATGGTTGCCCCTCCCGGATGGCGCGAGCCTCAACAGAATCCTGAGTTTGATGAGTACACATTAATAAGTCGTGGTAAGAAGAAATTTGAAATAGATGGTGATGAAGTAATCGTTTCCGCGGGGCAAAGTATACTCATTAAGAAGGGTAGCCGGGTTAGATATTCCAATCCATTTGATGAAGAATGTGAATATTGGAGTGTATGCCTCCCCGCATTTTCAATAGATTTGGTAAATAGAGAGGAGAGCTGACAATGCTTGACAAATGGTGTAGCCATTCAAGATTGGTAGAATAATAATCTTTTCGCTACTATAGCTATCATGTTAATCCTATGATCTTTTAATCATGGTCAATATTTAACATTTAAGTTAAACTTTCCCCCTACTCCTCACGTTACCAAATCGTTTAGATATTAGTCTTTACATTTGTCCAAACCTTACGTTACATGCAATTATTTTTTTTACAGGTAGATACTTCCGCTGCTAAAACTGCTCCACAGATTCAAAATCTTTGGGATGTTTTAATAAAGGGCGGAGTCATTATGCTTCCTTTGGCTATGTTATTTGTAGCAGCAGTGTTCTTCTTTATAGAAAGGTTAATAGCCATAAGAAAGGCTGCTAAGATAGATGAAAACTTTATGAGCATTATCCGTGATAATATCATAACTGGAAATGTGGCAGCAGCAAGAAACTTTTCAAAAAACAATACTCATCCGGTTGCAAGGATCATTGATAAAGGTATTCAGAGAATAGGTAAACCAATTGATGCCATTGAAAAAAGTATGGAGAATGTTGGTGTTTTGGAAATGTACAAAATGGAAAAGAATCTTTCTATCATTTCTATTATCGCACGGATCGCTCCATTGTTTGGATTTTTGGGAACGATCATAGGAATGCTGCAACTATTCAAAGGAATTGCTGCAAGCACTGAGTACACTGCTAATACAATCGCTGATGGTATCTATGT
>JADGPY010000197.1 GCA_017882205.1 Chitinophagaceae bacterium | reverse complement strand
GGTTGGATTCTACCCATAGGGTAAATATCATATCCCCAGCATTGGGATTGATGGTTTTTGATACAACCAGCACAAATAATTAAGTGATGCAAAGCCGCCAATTAATGTGCGGCTCTGGTACATGAGGTTCAACTCTCCAAGGGATGGAAGGTACCAGTCAGAATATGTAACCCCATTTTGTATGATTGACAGTTCGTGAGTAATCCTTGCGGCATACGTCAATCCATCTCCATAACCCTGGTTAGAAATGATAATATCAGAATTTGATCTGCCGGCACCAGGGCCGTCTCCGAGTGCCATTGTCCATGTTCCTACCGAAGCAAACCATCTGATTCCGACGCTTTGATCTGATGGTGCCGCTACAAGCCCATGTTCACCAGTTGCATCAATCCAAAAAACGATACCCCCTCCAAACTTTTCTCCAATGTAATGATGGATTCCTACTTGTAACCATTGAGTTCCCGTATTGTACCAAAATGAGCTGGTAGTACTATCATATACCATCAATCCTTTAGTATTTGGAATATTCTTTCTTGCTACCGAATCCATTCGTGGAACAAGTATTCCCCGGGTACCGGATTTAACATCCAATACTGCATTTGTGTTGGGGGTTATGGTTCCTATTCCAACGGTCTGTGAATAAGAACTCGTTGTGGTGAAAATCAATATAACCAGGACTAGCATTTTCATTGCAGAATGTTTTTTTTCTAAGAAAACAGGTATCTTATGGGGATCAATATAAAGCAATTTTCAAAAAACCCAGCATTGTTTAACTATAAAATCTGTAGTAAATTATTCATATTTGCAATAAATAAAACCAATTGACCAGACAACCAACTATTACCATCCCCCTATTCAATAAAAGAGAGATTCAAATTATTCGCCTGATTTGTAAACAATGCACAAATCAGGAAATGGGTGATAAATTAAAGATCAGCAAACGTACTGTTGAAGACTACAGGGAAAGGATCCTTATAAAAACAAAGGCAAAAAATTCTGTAGGCATAGTGTTGTATGCACTAAGGCACGACTTGTTTAAAATATAATTTCATATATTATAGTAGTGACTCCCTTCGCGAAACCAACTTTAAATAAAAAAACCATAACTATATGTGGTTTAATTTGTTACAATGATTTTCCTGTGGTGTGGGGCGGGATCGAACCGCCGACACAAGGATTTTCAGTCCTTTGCTCTACCGACTGAGCTACCGCACCATACTCCCTTAATTCGGGCTGCAAATATAAAGATTTCCTCCTAACCTAGTTACCGTACTCGCACAAAAACTTTATACGCATTATTTTTAGCTGTTCCCATGTATAATTTCCATCAGCAAGCTCTTCTTTTGCTATATCAAGGCTGGACGTCTGGCATCCTTTGAAATAATCAATGATCTCTTCGCGCTCATATTCTTCAACAAGGTCTTCTAAAGCATAGTCAATATTCAGCCTTGTACCGCTTGCAACAATCGTTTCCATTTCTTCCAGTAACTCTTCAAGTTTAAGTGTTTTATTTTTTGCGATCAACTCCAGAGGCATCTTTCTATCTACATTCTGTATAATGAAAACTTTATTGCTGTTCTTGTTCACTACACTCTTCATCACAAAATCATCAGGCTTCTCAATCTCATTCTCTTCAACATACTTTGAAATGAGTTCGACAAATTTTCGTCCATACCGTATGGCTTTCCCTTTGCTTACTCCCTGGCATTTTTCCAACTCTTCGATGGTAGTAGGATACATGGTTGCCATATCTTCAAGGCTGTTTTCAAGGAAGATAACAAACGGGGGAAGGGTTTTCTCTTTAGCTACCTGCTTACGCAAGTCCTTAAGCATTCCAAATAGCTTTTCATCAGAAGCTGCAGTACCCACATTTCCCGCACCACCTTCATCATCATCAGACACTGCATCCTCAAAGAGATTATTCAAGGCTATTTTGAAAGAATTGGGTTTTTTAAGGAAGGCCTCGCCTTTCTTTGTAAACTTCAATAACCCATATTCTTCAATATCTTTCTCAATTAATTTTTCAAGCAACATTTGACGAAGTAAAGAATTCCAGAAATGCTCATCCCTATTCTTACCAATCGCATAACAGGAAAGTTCATCATGCCGATACATTTTGATTTGGGGATTCAATCTTCCCATCAATACATTGATCACGTATTCTAAAGTGAATCGTTCGTCCAGGCCTTTGATAACTTTCAATGCAGAAAGGGCTTCTGCTTTTGCTTCTAAAAGCTCTTTGGGATTTCTACAATTATCACACATCCCTTCGCAGGTAGCTGCATCGTACTCTTCACCAAAATAGCTTAGTAATATTTTTCTGCGGCAAACGGCACTTTCAGAGTATGCTACGGTTTCATTAATTAGCTGGGCACCTACCTCTCTTTCGCTTAATGCCTTATCTCTCATCAGGTGTTCAAGCTTGGACACATCTTTATGAGAATAATACAAAATACATTTTCCTTCCAGCCCATCCCGGCCGGCACGACCTGTTTCCTGGTAATAATTTTCTATTGATTTTGGAATATTATAATGGATCACAAATCGTACATCGGGCTTATCAATACCCATTCCAAATGCAATGGTGGCAACGATTACCTGAACCTCTTCATTGAGAAATTGGTCCTGCCTCCTGGATCTTAATTTGGAATCAAGGCCTGCATGATAGGCAACGGCTTTTATACCATTTGCCATTAGCATCTCGGCAAGTTCTTCGGTTGTTTTCCTGTTGAGTGTATATATGATCCCACTCTTACCCATGTTATGGGATATAAATTTTACAATGCTTTTAACTGCTTGTTCCTTTTTGATCTTTGGTTGGATCTCGTAATAAAGATTAGGCCTGTTGAAGGAAGAAATAAAAACATTAGGGGTTCGTAACCCGAGATTTTTTATAATATCACTCTGCACTTTGGGTGTAGCCGTGGCCGTGAGTGCAATAACCGGAATATTTTTATCTATCATGTCCATAATCTCCCTCAGACGGCGATATTCCGGCCTGAAATCATGTCCCCATTCACTAATGCAGTGTGCTTCGTCTACAGCGAAAAAGGAGATCTTAAGGTCTTTAAAGAATTCGACATTCTCTACTTTGGTAAGAGTTTCCGGAGCAACATAAAGCATCTTGGTTTTACCTGTTACCAGATCTTCCCTTACAATCTTTTCCTGTCCCTTATTAAGAGTGCTGTTTAAGAAATGTGCCACATTGTCCTTACTGCTATACCCTCTTACAAGGTCCACCTGGTTTTTCATCAGGGCAATTAGAGGCGATACAATGATCGCACAACCATCACTGATGACTGCCGGTAATTGATAGCAAAGGCTCTTTCCGCCGCCTGTTGGCATTATCACAAAAGTGTCTTTACCACTTAATACACTTTTAATAATGTCCTCCTGGGGACTTTTAAAGGCATCAAATCCAAAATGCTCCTGTAAATGTTTCGTAAGTTCCGGGTGGGTTTTGTCAGAAGATGCTTTATCCGGAATTTGTTTGCTTGTAGTCTTTTTTGTTTTTTCTTTAGTTGTCGCCATATCTTTTAGTTCCTGCTCACCGTTTAAAAAAGGGATACGAAGTTACTTATAAAACGTCGCAAAATCAAATCAGACGCGGCACTTACGTTTGTTTAACCTTTCAAGCGAAATTTTATGGTGTATAAGGTACGCAATTTATAATGAAGTGAGGGAATTTTTGTATGGCTTTGCCTTATCGGTTAATTAATTTAGGTTTGCAGCAACTAATGCAGGTGCTTTTTGAGTTCTCCATTGCTTCTGTAGCTGATTTTAACAACGACTTCGTTCATGACATCTACTGAAATAATTTCTATCGGGCAGCGAACCATCCAACATGAGACTGAATCAGTAGCCGGATTACACGAATTTATTAATGAGAGTTTTGTTAATGCCGTGAATATGATATCGGCGTGCAAGAGCAGGGTTGTGATAAGTGGGATTGGCAAAAGCGCCATTATCGCACAAAAGATTGTTGCTACACTTAATAGCACAGGCACACCTTCAGTGTTTATGCATGCCGCAGATGCCATTCATGGCGATGTTGGAATGGTACAACAGGACGATGTAGTAATGATAATTAGTAAAAGTGGCAATAGCCCTGAAATAAAAGTGTTGGTTCCATTAATAAGGAATTTCGGCAATCCACTTATATCGATATGTGGACAATCGGAATCATTTCTTGCCCGGCAATCCACCATATTTTTGAATACTACAGTATCACAGGAGGCTTGCCCTAATAATCTTGCCCCCACCAGTAGTACAACTGCCCAAATGGTAATGGGCGATGCTCTCGCTATCTGCCTGATGGAAATAAAAGGCTTTGGAACAGATGAATTTGCAAAGTTCCATCCTGGCGGAACCCTGGGAAAAAAATTATATTTACGTGTGGCAGATCTTTATGTGCATAATGAAAAACCAACAGTGCTTGGCAGCAATTCATTAAAAGATGTGATCATTGAGATCACAAAAAAGAGATTGGGCGCTACGGCGGTTACTGATGAAATTGGTGATTTGATCGGAGTAATTACAGATGGCGATTTGAGGAGAATGCTTGAAAAAAACACTTCCCTTAGGGATCTTACTGCAAAAGATATTATGTCTCTCAATCCTAAAAAAATAGATGCATTAGAATTGGCAGTGGACGCATTGGATATTATGCGCAGGAATAACATCAGCCAACTGCTTGTTATTGATCAACAGGTATATGTTGGTATCATACACCTTCACGACCTGGTGCGTGAAGGAATAATTTAATTTGATAACATGAAAAAGAATAATTACGTGGCAATCATGGCTGGTGGTATCGGTAGCAGGTTTTGGCCAATGAGTAGAACAAGCTATCCAAAACAATTTCTGGATATTCTAAACAGTGGCAGAACTTTAATCCAATCTACCTATGATCGTTTTGCTAAGTATATTGCTAAAGAAAATATTTATGTTGTAACCACTCAACAATATGAATCGATCGTCGCAAAACAGCTTCCAGACATGCTTCCGGAAAATATTCTTTCTGAGCCTTCCAGGAAAAATACAGCTCCCTGCCTCGCCTACATTTCTTATAAACTTCAACAGATTAACCTGAAAGCTAACCTTATATGTGCACCTGCCGATCACCTAATATCAGATAATACAGCATTTATAAAAGTTAGTCTTGAAGCACTTGATTTTACCGCAAAGCACAATGCCTTGCTAACTCTTGGGGTAAAGCCAACTTATCCGAACACCGGGTATGGATACATTCAATATGAACAACAATCTGTGACAGATAATGTATATAAGCTGAAAACCTTCACCGAAAAACCTGACCTGGAACTGGCAAAAACATTTATAGCAAGTGGTGACTTTTTATGGAATTCAGGCATTTTTGTATGGCAAACAAAAACCATCATCAAAGCTTTTGAGAAATACTTGCCCGAGATCCATGAAGTATTTGATGCAGCAAAAGAATCTTTTAACACCAAAGACGAAAAGGCGGCTATTGAAAATATTTACCCTCAATGTGTAAATATTTCCATCGATTATGGAATCATAGAAAAAGCAGACAACATCTACGTAATCCCTTCTTCTTTCGGATGGAGCGACCTGGGAACATGGGCAAGCGCTTACGATAACCTTGAAAAAGATTATCTGCTAAACGCTGTCACAGGAGATAATGTTATGGTTTTTGATGCTACAAAAAATGTTGTTCACGCAGATAATAAAAAACTTGTTTTGATTCAGGGGCTTGATGATTTTATAGTGGTTGACACAAAAGATGTGCTGCTTATATGTAAAAAAGAAATGGAGCAGGAAATCAAAGATTACGTGGCTGAAGTTAGGCGAAATAAAGGTGATAAATTTCTATAATTGAGCATATATACTAAAAACGCACCGTTTGCGTTTATTTGGGTGAAAAACCAAGTTGCACAAGCAAATGAGGCTATTACTCATATCCATATCCATATTATTACTTGCGCCGAATTTCCTTCATATAAGCCTGGAGAAAACTCCTATATATGATCACAAAGAAAAGTTTGACCCCTCCCTCTCTACTATTAATTCAGTAAACGTCCTGGTTAATAT
>JADGPY010000196.1 GCA_017882205.1 Chitinophagaceae bacterium | reverse complement strand
GGGGCGAGGGTTTTCTGATAGAACTATAAACATCCCTATAAATTAATAAAGCCCTGAAAGCTATTGCTATCAAGGCTTTTGTCTTTATCCGTACCCGGGAACGGAATTGAACCGTCACGAGCATTGCTGCCCACAGGATTTTAAGTCCTGCGTGTCTACCAGTTCCACCACCCGGGTGACACTATTTAACTATATACATTCTACTTATTAGAATATCGTAGACCAAAAAAATCCCGCCTGAGCGGGAACTGAGCGGAAGACCGGGCTCGAACCGGCCACCCCGACCTTGGCAAGGTCGTGCTCTACCAAATGAGCTACTTCCGCTTGTAATAAGAACTTAAAATTGGACGGCAAAAATAGGCAATGCAGGGTATTTATGCAAAATTTATTTGTACGAAGGGTTGTACAAGGTATTTGAAGGAACATTTACTTCGGGTTTGCCCATGTACCGATGCTCGTACAATGCATAACAGCCACCAAGTACAAAAGCAACAAATAAAAATACCTGGCAGAAAAACAAAAACCTGGATGAGGATACCCAATTATGGGAGAAATCTTTCTGTGAATTATCTAAAACTTCTTCTTGTTCCATTTGGTAGATTTTGCAGTGCAAAAATAACTGAATGATTTTAATTTCAAATATAGTTTTTTAAGGGGATTGCAATTATAATCTAAGTTGACTTAGATTTATAAACCATGGCGCGATTTTGGTTAGCTTTGGGTAAAAATTATCGGTTTCATGCCCATAAAGTTTTTCATAGGTATCCTTCTTTTCATCCTTCCATTTCATGTGGTTGGTTTCTCAGTACTAACTCACGAAGCACTTATTGATGCTGCATGGGAAAAATCAATTTTACCTTCTCTCTTAAAGAAATATCCTGCTTCCACTCCAGATCAGATAAAAGAAGCCCGGGCATATGTATACGGGGGAGCTGTTGCGCCGGATATGGGGTATTATCCCTTTTGTAGTGTTTTGTATACAGATCTGGTTCATTACACACGAAGTGGAGAATTTGTAACAACATTATTAAATGAGGCCTCCACTCTTAATGAATATGCATTCGCTATAGGATTTTTATGTCATTATAATGCAGATAATTTTGGTCACCCATTGGCTACAAATCGAAGTGTTCCACTTGTTTATCCAAAGGAGAAAAAGAAATTTGGGAATCTGGTTACCTATGCCAACGATAAAGTTTCACACATGAGGATGGAATTTGGGTTTGATGTTTTACAAACAGCCAGAGGTAACTATGCTACCCAGGCTTACCATGATTACATCGGTTTTAAAGTTGATACCGCTGTTCTGTCACGTGCCTTCCTGAAAACATATGGATTGAAGCTGGACGAGGTTTTTGGTCATCATTTGGGGCTTTCAGTCGAAACATTTCGTTGGACGATTAATAATGTATTTCCGATTATCACTAAAGCGGCATGGGCAGCTAAGAAGGAAAATATTCTAGAACATAACCCTACTGCCACCAGCCGTAATTTTACATGGAAGATGCATAGGAAAGAATATCATAAAGAGTTCGGGAGTGGATACAAACGGCCAGGATTTTTTCCTACTATTATTTCTTTTGTTATAGCTGTTCTTCCAAAGGTTGGTCCAACAAGGGCGCTTAAATTTAAGCCTCCAAATGCACAGGCAGAGAAATTTTTCATTCAAAGCTTTGATACCGTATTGGTGCATTATTCCGAGGATCTGAAACAATTAAGATTCGAGAAGATCAAGCTCGCTGACCTGGATTTTGATACAGGAAATAAAACCGCACCATGTGAATATCCACTTGCTGATGCAACATATGATGAACTTTTATTAAAGCTTGATAATGATCATTTCAAATATATAAATCCTCCTATTAAGCAAAATATCATCAGCTATTATGGGATTCAAAAGACCTCAGTCAAGATTCGTAAGATGTCTAAAAGATGCAGGGAAATACAGAAGGCATTGAAAGATCTTGAAGCCACGCAATGAAATAAAGAGGAAAAAGAACCACAGAGACAAGGTGACACGGAGGTACCTGTGGTTCAAAAAATAAAAAGGCCCCGAATTCGGGGCCTTTACTTTTCAATCAAAACAAATTACTCAATAATCACTTTTTGGGTGCTTACATTCTCAGCATCAATAACCTTAATAAAATAAGTTCCTTTAGCCAACTGTTGAACAGTAAGCTTTATCAAGCCCTCTGTTGTATTTTGCTGGCTGATGATTTTTCCATTTACATCGGAAAGTTGAACAGTAACAACAGTGCTGTTATTTCTTATCAGGTTCACATTTATGTAATCATGCGCAGGGTTTGGCGTAATTACAATAATTGCATCCTTGCTAAATGAAATAGTTCTTATTTCAGAATACTGAACCTTTCCATCTATATCAACCTCTTTCAGGCGATAATAATTAATTCCCTTAGCAGGGAAATTATCATAAGCAACATAATCATTCACGCTGTTTCCTGTTGCATTCAATGTTGTAATGGTTGTCCAGTTTCTTCCATCAATGGATCTTTCAACCACAAAATAACTCGTATTAATTTCCTGTTGGGTGGTCCAGTTGATCTTAACAGTATTATTTACTTTTTGAGCAGTGAATGCAGTCAATCTTATTGGTAATACGCCGAAACCTATAGAACCAAAAGTGAAAGGACTGAAGTTATTTACTCCTACAACCGTAACAGTTCCGGATGTATTTGTACCTACAGGTACTCCTCCAATATCATCCCAGTTACTTCCTCCGAAATGAGCTATTCTCAATAGAGCTGAATTAGTAACTCCACTAGCAGCATCATAACTATAAGTCATAGTGCAGCTACCGGCTGATCCGCGATCAACGGTCCAATATTCTTTTGTGCTAACGTTATAGTTTGGATAGAGTGCCAGTGTAGCTGGATTGATTGTATAAGTGCCATAACCAGCATTAAAATATTGGGCGGTAAATGTGTTGGAAGCGCTAAGTAGTGAAATTTGTACTGGCGCATACTTTCCTGCCTTACCAACTGGGAAGGTAAAATCTGTGCTGCCTGTTTTAGAGATCTTACCATCTACATAAGCAGTTGAAGATCCTCCAACAACAGTTGCTGCTGATTGCATCATAATCACTGCCGGGCTTGTTGTAAGCAGCTTTCCCTTAGTTAGGGTGAGTGTATTAATAATACCTACAGAATCTGCTACTGTAACTGTATCCCTTGCAAAAGCAGGGCCGAAGTTTAATGTAAGATCGTTCAGTGTAGATCCTGAAACAAAACGCATTGTACCCGCATTTACCGTTGTCAAAGATTTAAGTAGACTAATAGAAGCGCCGGTTGTATTCATCTTACCCAAGGCTGCAACGGTAAATAATCCACCACCAATAAGGCTTATAGAATTGTTTGAAGGAGCTGTTAACATACTATTGGCTGGGGTGAAAAGAAGCCCGCCACTACTGTTATTTCCAAGTACCAGGTTGGTACCTGCAGTGAGTAAAATATTCGATGCTGTAGTGCTGTCGCGCTCTAAACGGAATAATAATAAGTTAATCCCTGATCCATTGATGGTCTGGGTGGCAGCAGAACCATTCATCTTAAGTGTTAGCCTTCCTGCATCTCCGGTTGGGTTAGCTTCGAAGCTTGCGCCATTGATATAGCTCACATTCCCAAATGCATTAATGGTTGAAAATGGACTAACGCGTGGACCATTTAAGCCAACTGCTCCATCAACAGTCATATCTCCCCGAACAGTTGCTGTATTACCGGCGAAATATTTAATACCCCCGGTTAGTTTTAAATTATAATAGGATACGGCAGGAACGATAATTGTATCCGCTGAGGTCATTCCTGTTTCGGCGAAGTTAACTGTAGATCCATTCAATAAATTATTAAGGAATGGCTTGGTATTATTAAGAATAACCAGCGTTCCCAGGTTACTCACATCAACTTTAGAGGCGGCGGTAATGGCAAAAGTAGCAGGAATAGTAAGTGTGCTTGTTGCCACTCCATTACCTACAATAATTGTTGAACCAGTGCCTGAAACATCCCAACCTGCTCCAATGGTGGCATTTGTTTGATTAACAGTAAATGATAGATATGGTAAGGTAAAGAGTGTTGGTGCTGTGCCTGTTCCATCTGTATTAGTTCCCCAGGTGGCCGTTAGATCCAGCATACCGCTCGACTTTGAATAATAAGCTTGAACAACACCGCCTGTCACAGTTATAACTGCTGAAGGCGCGTTTAGCTGGGTAAGAGTGATAGTGCCACTGATAGTCCCCGCTGGTGCTGCTGTTGAAACTCTTGCATAAACAGTGGTATTTGCCAAAGTTCCTGCTGTATAGTTTATGCCAATAGCGCTGAGATAATTAATGCCATCTACTGATATTTCAATTCCACTGGATGGAGTTACTGTAACAGCATCACTTAGCGGGACCAGATTGACAGCAGATACCGTGAAGGTTTGAGCAGCAGATGCAGTTCCAAGATTTGTTGTAAATGATAAAGCAGTAGGTGAGGCATTGATGGTTGGTGAAGTATTGTTACAGATATTAGCTGCAGTTGCGCTGTTGCGCGGAAGAACAGTTGCAACTGTGAAATCCGAACCGTTATTGTCATTATCCTGACAACCTCCGCTCTTTCTGAAAGCTGATGTAGTACTACTAAGTATAGCAGTTGGACTATTACCTTCGGAACAATTTGCGGTTGGTCCAAAACCCACG
>JADGPY010000195.1 GCA_017882205.1 Chitinophagaceae bacterium | reverse complement strand
GGGAGATACCATCAATACAAGAACTTCCTCCAGTTTTTTATCAAGGGGAAATAATTTTTCAGCAGAAAATATAACCTTTCAAAATGATGCTGGCTTTACTGCCGGGCAGGCAGTGGCTGCAGAAATTGATGGCGATAAATCAACATTTATGAATTGCCGCTTTGTTGGAAACCAGGATGTGCTTTTCACAAATAATGAGAACAGCCGGCAGTTTTATAAGGATTGCTACATTGAAGGAACAACAGATTTTATTTTTGGATCTTCAACAGTATGGTTCGAAAAATGCCACATACACAGTAAGAAAAATTCACACGTTACCGCGGCTTCAACGCCAAAAGACCATACATTTGGTTATGTATTTAATGATTGTGTTCTTACGGGTGATAGTAGCCTTCATGGTGTTTCCTTAGGCAGGCCATGGCGGCCTTATGCAGCGGTGGTGTATATTCATTGTTACATAGGTTCGCACATCCTGCCAGAAGGCTGGCGAAACTGGAACAATACTGAAAGTTATAAAACTGCGCGTTATGCTGAGTATGAAAATTATGGCCCCGGCGCCACAACAACCAAAAGAGTTGAATGGTCAAGGCAATTAAATAACGATGAAGCAGAAAAATATACCCTTATAAATGTATTATCTAACTGGCTTCCATACAAAACTTCTATATGAAACAATTCTTTAATGTTCTCATCCTCGCCACTGTGCTGATGTCCTTTCTCTCTCCCCCAAAGAAAAAAACCGTTGTTTTCTTTGGAGATTCTATCACTCAGAATGGACTTAAATCAAATGGCTACATCGTTAAAATCGATAGCATCATTAAACATTCCGGCTATCCTGATTCTATTCAATTAATCGGAGCAGGAGTAAGTGGGAACAAGGTGTATGATCTGTATTTACGGATAGAAAGTGATGTGCTTTTAAAAAACCCGGATGTAGTGTTAATATACATTGGTATTAATGACGTCTGGCATAAGAGCACCAGCGGTACTGGAACTGATGCCGATAAGTTTGAAAAATTTTATCGCGCCATTATTAAAAAATTGCAGGAGAAGAACATCAAAGTAATTTTATGTACACCTACAGTGATCGGAGAAAAAAATGATTACACGAATGAGCAGGATGGTGATCTGAATAAATACAGTAATATTATCAGGACAATGGCTGCAGATCTTTCTTTACCCTTATGTGATTTAAGACGAACATTTACTGATTATCTGAAAGCGAATAATCCTTCAAATAATGAAAAAGGAGTATTGACAGTAGATAGAGTTCATCTTAACGATCATGGCAATTTACTGGTAGCCCGGGAAATGTGGAAAGTGATACAAACCGTTCTGAAATAGTAAACAATGGTATTCAAAATGGTGTGACGGAAATAAAAAACGGCCAACAAGAGTTTATTGAGAATATTATCAATAGATTTATTTAATGATTTGCATCCATATTTTACCGCTTAAAAATCTTCTACCATGAAGCCAATTGATTACCTCGTATTTCTTTGCTATTTTGTTCTTGTTGCCAGTTATGGTTATTGGGTCTATCATAAAAAAAAGAAAGCGAGCATTACGGCCTCCCATGATTACTTCCTGGCTGAAGGATCATTGACCTGGTGGGCAATCGGTGCTTCTTTGATTGCATCCAATATTTCGGCAGAGCAATTTATTGGAATGAGCGGTAATGGTTTTTTTGTTGGTATTGCCGTCGCAGCTTATGAGTGGATCGCTGCAGTAGCATTAATAATTATTGCAATATGGTTCATACCGATATATCTGAAGAATAAGATATATACGATGCCCCAGTTTTTGAAAACAAGGTATAATGAGTCTGTGTCCTTGATCATGGCAATATTCTGGTTGTTCCTTTACATTTTTGTCAATCTAACATCTATTTTATTCCTGGGAGCTATTGCCATAAGCGGATTGGTTGGTCCGGAGTACCTGCATCCAATTATGATAGGGCTGGCAATATTTGCAGTTATTATAACATTGGGAGGGATGAAGGTGATCGGGTACACTGATGTTATACAGGTCGCCGTATTAATTATTGGTGGTTTTGCCACCATATATATGGCACTAACCATCGTTAGTAGCAAATTTGGAATGGGCAGCGATGCCATAGCAGGGTTTAAGATATTAATGCAACAGGCACCTGATCATTTTCATATGATTTTAAGTAAACCTGCACCTGATGCGCCACAGGAATACATAGATAAATACTTGTTATTGCCCGGTGTTGCTATGTATTTTGCAGGTCAGTGGATTGTTAATTTGAATTATTGGGGGTGTAATCAATATATTACGCAAAGAGCCTTGGGTGCTGATCTTCAGACTGCCCGTACAGGAATACTGTTTGCGGGGTTTCTAAAATTACTGATGCCGATCATTGTAATGTTACCCGGAATTGCAGCGTACGTTCTATACAAAAATGGTTATTTGCCACAGTTGCATGGCGGAATGGATGGAGCCTATTCTGCTATTCTAAGCTTTCTTCCTACCGGCTTAAAAGGATTGTCTATAGCAGCTCTTACAGCGGCCATAGTTGCCTCACTCGCCGGGAAATTGAACAGTATCTCTACTATCTACACCTTTGATATTTATAAGAAATATATTAATAAAGATTCAGGGGAACAAAAGCAGGTTTGGATAGGAAGGTTATTTGCACTTTGCGCTATTGTTATGGCCATTATTTTTACATGGAAAGATCTGTTAGGAATAGGGGGTGCAGGTGGTTTCACATTTATTCAAAAATATACAGGCTTCATTAGCCCAGGTGTTTTTGCCATGTTCATTCTTGGATTCTTCTGGAAACGAACAACTGGTGCTGCGGCTGTGGCTGGTTTGATAACAGGATTTGTATTGGCCATCTTCTTTAATAATTATGCTGTTAATGTGTTTGGACACGAGACATTTTTATACACTGCTTTCCCTAATGGGAAGGGAGGATATGATATTCCTTTTCTAATTAATATGGGATGGTCATTCTTTTTTACCGTGGCAGTAATGATAGGCATGAGCCTGTTCGGTCCTAAGGTTAATCCAAAGGCATTTATGCTGGATACATCGATGTTCAAATTAAAGCCAGGCACAATTATGATGATTGTGATCACATTGCTGATTCTTGGAGCTATATATGCAAAATTCTGGTAAGAAAATGAGTTGGACAAAATCATGAAAAAGATAAACACCGCGCTTTGTTCCTTCGGGATGTCGGGCTTGTTATTTCATGCGCCCTTTATTGCCATACATCCGGGCTTTACCTTTTACGCTGTATGGGAAAGAACGAAGAATCTTGCTGTTGAGAAATACCCATGGGTAATAACTTATCGCACATTGGATGAAATGCTGGCAGATGATAACATTGAATTGGTGGTGGTGAATACTCCTAATAATACACACTACGAATATGTGAAAAAAGCTTTAAACGCCGGTAAACACGTAGTTGTTGAAAAGCCCTTCACAGCAACAGTTGCAGAAGGAGAAGAGTTGATAACCCTTGCATCCGGTAAGAACTTAAAATTATCTGTTTATCAAAACCGGCGTTATGATAGTGACTATAAAACAGTCAAAAAAATCCTTGATGAAAAATTATTAGGGGATGTGGTAGAAGCTGAGTTTCATTTTGATAGGTATAAAGAAGAACTAAGTCCTAAAATGCATAAAGAAACTCCCGGGCCGGGAACGGGCACTTTATATGACCTTGGTTCCCACTTAATTGACCAGGCATTACAGTTATTTGGCTATCCAAAAGCAATATTTGCAGATATACGGGTGGTCAGACCAGTTTCAAAAGTGGATGATTACTTCGATATCTTATTATATTATCCTTCTCTACGCGTTCGGTTAAAATCAAGCTACCAGGTTAGAGAACCATTGCCCGGATATGTTGTACATGGCTCTAAAGGTTCTTTCATCAAAACGAAGACCGATGTTCAGGAAATGATGTTGCAATCTGGTATTTCTCCGGCAATTGAAGGTTGGGGAGTGGAACCAGCATCAGAAAAGGGATTGCTTCATACCGAGGTTAATGGAGAAGTGATCCGTGAATATGTTGATTCATTGCCAGGAAATTATCGTGAGTATTATTCGGAAATATACAACGCTATTCGGGATAACGACCCTTTGCCTGTAACGGCAGAACAGGGGTTAGATGTGATAAGAATTATTGTAGCAGCTTTCAGAAGTAATGAGGAGAAAAAAGTTATTGAGTTGTGATATAAAAAACTAATGACTTTCAAATTTACATAACGCCAATTTCGGGAACGTTTTCGGTAACGATTGCGTAAATAAATACTCCAAATGCGTTTGTCGGGAGTAAATATAAGAGTAGACTTGTTATAAAGGAAACTCCGGCAAAGTCGGATCAAGAAATCTTTTGCTAAATATATAATGCATCTTATCAAAAAATCACTCCTCTTACTACTATTCATTCCATTACTTTGCGCAACTACAGGTGCACAAAGTAGCAAATTGCCCCATGTTCAACTCCCAACCTTTAAAAAGGACAGTTTTAATATTCTCCAATTTGGCGCTAAAGCAGATGGTATTACCCTGAATACGAAAAGTATCAACGATGCAATTAATAGCTGCAATGCTAAAGGTGGAGGGGTTGTAGTAATTCCTGCAGGTTTCTGGCTCACCGGGCCTATAGAATTGAAAAGTAATGTAAATCTCCATCTTCAAAAAAATGCCTTGTTGCAGTTCAGCAAAGATTTTGATCAATACCATCTTATTGAAGGCAATTGGGAGGGAGTTCCACAAATGCGTAACCAATCTCCTATCTCGGCTACAAATGCCACTAATATTGCTATCACAGGGTTTGGAATAATAGATGGAAATGGCGATGCATGGCGGATGGTAAAAAAAGATAAGCTGAATGAAACACAATGGAAGAAACTCGTTGCTTCGGGTGGTGTGCTAAGTGATGATAAAAAAACATGGTTTCCTTCTGAAAAATCCTTAAAAGGATCAAAACTTTCTAACCCTGGCGTGATTGCTATTGGTAAGACAAGTGAATATTATAATGAAATCAAAGATTTTCTTCGTCCCAACCTGCTTGTACTTACTCTCTGTAAAAAAGTATTGCTTGAAGACGTGACATTTCAAAATTCGCCGGCATGGAACCTGCATCCGTTAATGTGTAAAGATCTTACAGTGAGGCATGTTTATGTGAAGAATCCATTCTACGCCCAAAATGGCGATGGAATTGATGTGGAATCCTGCAAAAATGTATTGATTGAGAACAGCACATTTGATGTGGGAGATGACGGAATCTGTATTAAATCGGGGCGGGATGAAGCAGGACGGATGAGAGGAATGCCAACCATAAATTTACTTGTGAGAAATTGTACAGTATATCATGCACATGGAGGTTTTGTAATAGGAAGTGAAATGAGTGGAGGTGCAAAAAATCTATACGTCGAAAATTGCACATTCATCGGCACGGATGTTGGATTGAGATTTAAAACTACACGAGGGCGTGGAGGAATAGTAGAGAATGTATACATTAATAATATCGTAATGAAAGATATTGCCGCTGAAGCGATTTTGTTCGACATGTATTATTCTGCACAGGACCCTGTGCCTTTAGCCGGTGAGAAGAGAGAAGCTCCAATAGTTCAGATGTTGCCTGTAACAGAAGCTACTCCACAATTCAGGAATTTTTATGTATCTGATATTACCTGTGATGGAGCAGAAAAAGCAGTTTTTATCCGGGGTTTACCAGAGATGCATATTCAGAATATCAATCTTCAAAACCTGGTAATAAAATCAAAGCATGGTATTGAAATGAGTGAGGCAACGGATGTGAGTTTTAAAAATGTGCAACTCGTAATTGAGAATACAAACCCTGTGGCAGATATACTTAACAGCAGCAATGTTGTTTTTGATAAACTTATATATCCTTACCGCGCAGATTTATTATTCAGGATTGGCGGAGAAAGAACTAGTAATATTTCTCTTGCTCATACTAACCCTGGCTTGGCAAAACAGATATCACAGTTTGAATTTGGAGCAAAAGGATCTGATTTAAAAATGAATGCAGATGATCACTAATAATAAGCTGAATATGAAAACATTTTTTTTATACCTGGTAATAATGTTTGTTGTTTTTTCTACTGAAGCGCAGGATCCGTATTCAGTAAAAATTGCCAGTACGATCATGGCCAAATGGAAAGATTCTGTAGGTGAGGGAACCGCGAAATGGTCATACGACCAGGGGGTGGTTTTAAAAGGTATAGAAGGACTTTGGCTTGCAACCAGTAATCCAAAGTATTTCAACTATATTCAGCATAGTTTAGATCGGTTCATTACAAATGATGGTGCGATACTAACCTATAAGATGGAGGATTTTAATTTGGATAATGTTTTATGCGGAAGATTGCTTTTGACATTATATAGAGTAACAGGCCAGGAAAAATATTTTCGCGCAGCCCGTGCGTTACGCCTTCAATTGAAAACCCAACCGCGCACATCTGCCGGAGGTTTTTGGCACAAAAAAAGGTATCCCAATCAAATGTGGCTTGATGGATTATACATGGCGGAACCATTCTATGCTGAGTGGGCAGCCACCTTCAGGGAAGATATTTCATTCAATGATATTGCAAACCAGTTTATCCTGATGGAAAAATATGCCAGGGATGCAAAGACAGGATTATTATATCATGGTTATGATGAACCTGGTGCTGAGAAATGGGCAGATAAAGTTTCGAAAACTTCTTCAAACTTCTGGGCAAGGGCAATGGGTTGGTATGGTATGGCCCTGGTAGATGCATTGGATTATTTTCCTGAAAACCATCCTCAGCGGAAAGAACTCATAAATATCCTGAATCGCTACGCTGAAGCGGTTCTTACTGCACAAGATTATGAAACTGGATTATGGTGGGATGTACTTAATTTCCCTAACCGGAAGGGCAACTATTTTGAATCTTCTGCCAGCAGCATGTTTGTTTATACATTAGGAAAGGGTGCACGTCTGGGCTACCTTCCTAAAGTATATAGCGATGTTGCTAAAAGAGGGTATGATGGAATAATAAAACATTTTGTCAAAACCGGTAATGATGGGCTGGTCAATTTGGATGGAACTGTGGCTGTATCCGGACTTGGCGGAAATCCTTACCGGGATGGCAGCTATGACTATTATGTTGGTGAAAAAGTAGTGACTAACGACCCTAAAGGAATAGGAGCATTCCTGATTGCTTCGAACGAAATAGATCTGATGCCAACCTTTGCAATTGGAAAAGGGAAAACTGTGTTACTTGATAGCTGGTTTAATAATGAATATAAGAAAGACGCGGCCGGCATTATGGAGCAATTTCACTATAAATGGGATGATGAATCAAATGGCGGATTTTCAATCTGGGGGCATTTATTCAATAGCTATGGGGTTCGCACTGAAACTCTGAACGATGCACCCAGTACTTCGAATTTAAAAAAGGCTGATATATACATCATTGTAGATCCTGATAACTTAAAGGAGGTGCCTGATCCACATTATATAGAACAAAAAGATATTGATATAATTTACCGGTGGGTAAAAGATGGAGGGGTGCTTGTAATGATGGCAAATGATAGCAACAATGTCGAGCTGCCTCACTTCAATAATCTTGCTCATAAGTTTGGAATTCATTGGAGCGATACAAGCCGCAATATGGTGAAAGGCGATAAGTTAGAAATGGGGGCTATCCACATCAAACCAGGCAACCCTGTATTTCCATCAGTCAAAAAGGTTTACCTGAAAGAGATTTGCCTTATAAATCTTCAACCACCGGCACAGGCAGTTGTTACAGAGGATGGGGATGTGATTATGGCGATTGCAAAAGTAGGGAAGGGAACTGTATTCGCAGTGAGTGATCCATGGCTTTATAATGAATATACAGATGGTAGGAAAATTCCTGCTGAATACCAGAACGCAGGTGCAGGCCGTGATTTGATTCAATGGCTTATTAAACAAGTACCTGGGAAGAAATAGGCAATAAGCAATATATTTTGATCACACTTTGAATTTTATGATATGATATTATCCCGTTATAATCTTAAAAATATTCATTCTGCAGGACTCGATGTACCTGATGAAAAATTATTTGATCTTCCTGAAAAGGTGCTTCAATTTGGTACTGGCATTCTTTTGAGAGGCCTGCCCGATTATTTTATTGATAAAGCAAACCGGAATGGAATTTTCAATGGCAGGATCGTTGTAATAAAGTCAACGAATACTGGAGATTCTGCTGCTTTCGATAAACAAGATGGGCTGTATACCCTTTGTGTTCGTGGATTAGAAAATGGTGAAAAAAAGCAGGAGAATATTATCAACTCCTCTATAAGCAGGGTATTGTCTGCATCGAGCCAGTGGGAGCAAATATTGGATTGTGCGCATAATATGCACATGAAGGTGATCATATCAAATACTACAGAAGTTGGCATTCAACTGGTACATGAGGATATCAGGAAACATCCGCCAGTATCTTTCCCTGGTAAATTGCTCGCTTTTTTATATGCCCGTTACAACGCATTCGCGGGAAGCCAGGAAAGTGGAATGGTCATAGTTCCCACAGAATTAATTGTAGATAATGGAAAAAAGCTTGAGTCAATTGTACTGGAGCTGGCGCATCTAAATGGATTGGAAGATGGATTTATCCAATGGCTGGAGGGTAGTAATCACTTTTGTAGCTCACTTGTTGATCGTATCGTTCCAGGAAGGCCAGATCGCGCTATGCAAACCACATTGCAAAGTGAACTGGGATATGAAGATAATCTACTGATTATATCTGAAGTTTATAGGCTATGGGCCATTGAAGGAGGGGAAGAAGTTAAAAAAGTACTTTCCTTTGCACAAGCTGATTCGGGAGTAGTTATAGAGCCGGAGATTGAATTGCACCGCGAGCTGAAATTAAGATTGCTAAATGGAACTCATACCCTGTCTTGCGGACTCTGTTTTCTTGCCGGATCTACTACAGTGAGGGATGCAATGGAGGATGAAAGTCTTTCTTCATTTATTGCAGACCTGATGCAAAATGAGATTGCGCCATCTATTCCATACCCCATAGCTCCACAACTGGCTAAGGATTTTTGTGTGAAGGTATTAGATAGATTTCGCAATCCCCAGATTCAGCATCAATGGTCGGCAATTACCACTCAGTATAGTTCAAAAATGAAAATGCGGATTTTACCCGTGCTTTTAAAGCATTATGAACAGTATGAACATGCGCCGGAATTGATTGTCCTGGGTTTTGCTGCTTATCTTTACTTTATGAAAGCCGTAAAAAATGATGACGGAAAATTTTATGGCGAACTCAATGGTAAGGAATATTTGATAAATGATGATATGGCAGAATTATTCATGAACAGGTGGAAGAAGCATCCCTCAGAATTGGTACAGGAAGTAATGCGCGATAATGATTTCTGGGGTGCAGACCTGCATGCCTTACCAGGGTTTTCAAATGCTGTCCTCGAAAAACTCAATATGATCATTGAAAAGGGAGCTAAGGGATCAGTAGAATTTGTGCAGTCAAAAAAAGTTTTTGCTTAATATGAATTATAAAGTAACAAAAGTCTATCCTTCTGATAATGTGTTGGTCGCATTAACTGACCTTAAAGAAGGTGAATCAGTAACGTATAACGGTACCGACTATACGATCACATCGCCAGTACGTGCAAAACATAAATTTGTAACAGAAGATCTTAAGGCGGGGGATTCGATATTTATGTACGGTGTGCTGGTTGGAAAGGCGCAAATTGATATTCCGAAAGGCGGTGTAATTACTACTGCAAATGTGAAACATGCTGCCAGCGGGTTCGAAGTTGGAGAAAGAAAATTGAATTGGCATCAACCCGATGTATCGAAGTTCAGGGATCGCACTTTTATGGGTTTTCATCGTGCAGATGGCCGGGTTGGAACAGCAAATCACTGGCTGGTAATACCAATGGTATTTTGTGAAAACAGGAATCTTGATGTAATACGGGAAGCCCTTGTTAATGAGCTTGGATATGGCAGCAATAATGAGAATAAATTACAGGTTTCCAAATTGATTGATCTCTATAAAAGTGGTAAGCGCATAGATGAAATATTGAGCGCTGAAGTTTCCGTAAAACAGGAAGAGGTTAGCAAACAGCGTATTTTCCCAAATGTGGATGGGATCAAATTTCTTACCCATACGGGTGGTTGCGGAGGAATACGCCAGGATGCCCAGGCATTATGCGGATTACTTGCAGGATATATTACACATCCGAATGTTGCAGGAGCAACAATATTAAGCCTTGGTTGCCAGAATGCGCAGGTATCCATGCTGGACGATGAAATCAAAAAAAGGGATCCAAATTTTATCAAGCCACTATATATCCTGGAACAACAAAAGATTGGAACTGAAAAAGACTTTATGGATCTGGCCATACGGCAAACATTTGCAGGCCTGGTTCTTGCAAATGAACAAAAACGTGCACCTGCTTCGTTAAATAAAATAGTGATTGGTTTGGAATGTGGTGGTTCTGATGGTTTTTCAGGGATATCTGCTAATCCATCAATTGGCTACTGTTCCGACATGTTGGTGGCCCTTGGTGGCACCGTGATTCTTTCTGAATTTCCTGAGTTATGTGGTGTTGAACAGAACCTTAGTGACCGCTGTATAGATGTAAATATTGCCAGGCGATTTAGTCACCTGATGAAAACATACAGTGATCTGGCAACTGCTGCAGGATCTGGTTTTGATATGAATCCATCACCAGGGAACATTAAAGATGGACTGATCACTGATGCCATCAAATCTGCTGGTGCAGCAAAAAAGGGCGGAACTTCTCCGGTAGTGGATGTACTCGATTATCCCGAACTTGTTACAAAGCCGGGATTGAATTTATTATGTACACCCGGCAATGATGTTGAATCTACAAGTGCCGAGGTTGGCTGCGGAGCTAATATTGTTTTATTTACAACCGGATTGGGTACACCTACCGGTAATCCAGTAGCGCCAGTGATAAAACTTTCGAGTAATACGAACCTTTATAAAAAAATGCATGACATTATTGATATTAATACGGGCACGGTGATAGAAGGAGAAGAAACAATCGAGCAGGCAGGCGAGCGTATTCTTGATTATGTAATAAAAGTAGCCAGCGGAGAAATTGAAGTAAGTGCGGTACGCCATCGACAAGATGATTTTATTCCCTGGAAAAGAGGGGTGTCTCTGTAGTCTAAATTTTCAATTCTAAATTATGAACTATCAAAAGATTTTAAAAGATAAGCATGAAAAAATTTCTTGATAAAAATTTCCTCCTGGAATCCCTCACAGCGCAAACCCTGTACCACCAATATGCAAAGGAAATGCCCGTGATCGATTATCATTGTCATCTCCAGCCCGAACAGATAGCTAATGATATTAATTTCAAAACACTCACCGAAGCCTGGTTATATGGTGATCATTATAAATGGAGGGCAATGCGTACCAATGGCATCGATGAAAGTTATTGTACCGGCAACAAAAGTGATTATGAAAAATTCGCAAAATGGGCAGAGACCGTTCCATATACTTTACGAAATCCCTTATACCATTGGACACACCTTGAGCTTCAGCGGTATTTCGACATTCATAAAATCCTGAACGCCGATACTGCAAAAAGCATCTATGATGAATGTACAGAAAAGCTCCAATCACCCGAATATTCGGTTCGTAACCTTTTAAGGAAAATGAACGTAAAGGTTGTTTGTACAACGGATGATCCAACAGATTCATTAGAGCATCACCAAAAAATTAAGGATGGTGGATTTGAGATAAGTATTTTTCCTGCATTCAGGCCAGATAAAGCTATGAATGTAGACGATCCTGCAAAATTCAATGAATACATTACAAAGCTGGAAGCAGTGAGCAATGTATCCGTGAATTCATACCAGCGATACCTGGATGCCCTGAAGCAAAGGCATGATTTTTTTGCCTCAATGAATTGTTCTGTATCAGATCATGGCCTTGAACAATTGTATGCAGAAGAATATACTGAATCTGCCATTACTGCCATCTTTAATAAAGTTAGGAGTGGCAGATTGCTTTCCGACCAAGAAAGGGGGATGTTTAAATCTGCCATGTTATATGAATTTGCTGTGTGGGACTGTGAGAAGGGCTGGGTGCAACAATACCACCTGGGTGCATTGCGGAACAATAATACCCGGGCAGAAGAAAAGCTTGGTCCCGACAGTGGATGGGATTCAGTGGGTGATTTCTTACAGGCGAGGTCATTGTCAACATTTTTAAACAGGCTGGATACTAATAATCAACTTGCAAAAACCATTCTATATAGTCTCAACCCTGCAGATAATGAATTGTTAGCAACTATGGCCGGAAATTATAATGATGGAACAATTCCGGGGAAGATACAATTTGGATCTGCCTGGTGGTTTCTTGATCAGAAAGATGGGATGATCAAACAGATCAACGCATTGTCAAATATGGGAATGCTAAGCAGGTTTGTTGGGATGCTTACCGATTCACGGAGTTTTCTTTCTTATCCCCGGCATGAATACTTCCGCAGGATTCTTTGTAATTTATTCGGAGAAGAGATAGAGAATGGCGAGTTGCCTGATGATATTGAATGGGTAGGACAGGTTATTCAGAATATTTGTTATAATAATGCCAGCAACTATTTTGG
>JADGPY010000194.1 GCA_017882205.1 Chitinophagaceae bacterium | reverse complement strand
TTATTTATTTACAATTTCGATTAATTCAATTTCAAAGATCAATGTGGATCCACCAGGTATTGCACCCTTACCAGCTCCCCTGTCTCCGTATCCAAGATCTGAAGGAATGAATAATTTCCATTTACTTCCAACAGGCATCATTTGTAATGCCTGTACCCATCCCTGGATGACACCTACAACAGGAATTTGTATGGGCTTCCCATTTTTGTAAGAATTATCAAATTCCTGGCCATTGATCAATGAACCAATATAATTTGCGCTGATGGTATCTTTCGCTTTTGGTATTGGTCCAGTGCCAGCCTTAAGGATCTCATACTGAAGCCCACTGGGCAATTCGATTACTCCCGGGCGTTTTTTATTATCTGCAAGGAATTTCCTGCCTTCTGCTTTTACTTTTTCTGATTTGTCCATCATCAATGCCTGTAATTTTTGTTGGATTCCTGTATTGCATTGTTCAGGTGTTAATAATAAAGTTTTATTTCCGTATACATCATCAAATCCCTTTTTTACCATTTCGGTATTCAGTTCCGTTATGCCCTGGTTTTTATAATACGCAGCTACCTGAACCCCTACTTCATAACCAATACTATCCAACGGTGTTTTAAGCCCCGTAATTGGTTTTGTAGCAGGTACCGTTTTACTTGTAGTAGTTTTTTTTGTTGTTGTAACTTTTTTTGTTTGTGCCTGTGAAAGCCCTGCAGTAAGCAATGCAAGCGCCATTAAGATCTTCTTCATTTTTTTGTTTTAAGTTTATTAATTGGGTATCAATCTTCCCGGAAATCCTTTCCGGTGAGGTGTATAAAAACGTCTTCAAGGTTGGCTGATTTTGTGATCTTTGGTCTTTCAAAACCCGTCTCTACCAGGTCATCAATGAGCTTGTCAGGAGTTTGTAATGCAATGATCTCACCTTCATCCATGATGGCAACCCGATCACACAATTGTTCAGCTTCATCCATATAATGTGTGGTGAGGATAACAGTTGCTCCCTTGTTCCTGATGTCACGGATTAGGTCCCACAAGTTTCTCCTGGCTTGAGGATCCAGTCCGGTTGTAGGCTCATCAAGAAAAATGATCTTCGGATTGTTAATAAGTGTAGTTGCAATAGAGAATCGTTGCTTTTGTCCACCGCTTAGCTCTTTAAATTTAGCGCCGGCTTTATCTCTTTCTTTAATTTTTTTCTTCTCATCCTTACTTACAGTTGGGTCTTTCAATTTCTCGTGTTCTTCTTTAGAAATAGTTAAATTGACAAGCCTCAGCATTTCATAAGGATCTGCTTCCGTATTATATAATCCAGCAAATAATTCTATAAGTTCGGCGAGCTTAAGGCCAGGATAAAATCCTGAAGTTTGCAATTGCACCCCAATTATTTTTTTGATCTTTCCCGGATCAGCATCCAGGTCATAACCATTAACGGTTACTACACCGGAGGTCTTGTCACGTAAGGTTTCGATGATCTCAAGAGTGGTAGATTTACCAGCACCGTTGGGTCCTAATAAACCAAATATCTCTCCTTCAAATACATCAAATGAGATACCCTTAACTGCTTCAAAATTTCCATAACTCTTTCGAAGATCCTTGACTGATATAATGACGTTTGCCAATTGGTAAGTAGTTTTTTCTTGTTTATTTGTTAATGGGCCACCAGGGTTTTAAACCTTGCCTGTGAAGCTTTCCAGTTCTTCCATCATTTCTATGCTTCCAATAAAAAAAGGTGTTCGTTCGTGTAATTCTTTCGGTTGAATATCAAGTATTCTTTGTTTTCCATCAGTAGCCTTTCCTCCTGCTTTCTCAACTATGTAAGCAAATGGGTTACATTCATACAAGAGGCGCAACTTTCCATTTGGCTTATCTATTGTGCCGGGGTACATAAATATTCCGCCTTTTACCAGGTTGCGGTGAACATCAGCAACCATGCTGCCTATGTATCGTTGCGTATATGGGCCTCCGTTACTTTTATTTTTTTTCTGGCAAACATTAATATAATTTCTTACAGGATCTTCGTATTGGAAAAAGTTGCCATGATTTACAGAATAGATCCTACCTGTAGGCGGACATTTTATATCGGGGTGGCTAAGCGAATACTCGCCAATGGAAGGATCCAGGGTAAAGCCATTAACCCCCCTTTTTGTGGCATATACTAATATGGTGGAAGAACCATAAATAATGTATCCTGCTGCCACTTGCTTATTCCCGGCCTGTAAGAAATCATCCATTGTAACCGGGGTTCCTTTCGGCGTAACACGCCTATATACACCGAAGATCGTTCCAATGGATACATTGACATCAATATTACTGCTTCCATCAAGTGGATCAAACATGCAGATGTACTTTGAATTATTGCTCACTTCATCATCAAATACAACAATATCGTCCAGTTCTTCACTGGCAATGCCGGCACAATTTATTCCATGCCGAAGCACTCCCACCAATTGGTCATTTGCGAATTCATCCATCTTCTTCACTTCTTCTCCCTGTATATTAACGGTCCCGGTATCTCCTAATATATCAACAAGCCCTGCCTTATTCACTTCCACATTAACCCGCTTCGCGGCAAGCCCGATATCTCTTAATAATCCGGAAAGTTCCCCCGTAGCATTCGGAAAATCCCTGAGCTGCTTAATGGTAAATTCATCAAGGGTAAGAACCTGGCGGTTTACAATCATACACAGTATATTTCGAACAAATGTAGGGCAAAAACTTCTATTATCTTTGCGCGCATGAAAGTGTACAAATTTGGAGGAGCAAGTGTAAACAGTATTGACAGGATAAAGAATATTGCAAATATTCTACGATCGGAAAACGATAAGATCCTTGTGGTAATTTCTGCTATGGGCAAAACAACCAACGCCCTTGAAAAAGTAGCGGAAGCATTTTATAAAGGTGAAAATGAGGAAGCACTGCGTTTGTTTGATCTCATCAAACAAACCCATGTAAACACTCTGAAATACCTGGTTACACGGGGATGGAAAAAAGCAACCGAAGAATTGGCCAACTTCTTTACAGAAGTAGAATGGCTCCTGCATGATAAAGCGGTTAGGGATTTTAATTATTATTACGACCAGATCGTCTGCGTAGGTGAACTGTTGTCCACTTCTATCCTAAGTTCATTTCTTCAGGAAGAGAAAATTACCAATAAGTGGATGGACGTGCGTGATATCTTCAGGACAGATGACAATTTCAGGGATGCAGCAATTGATTGGAAATTTACAGAACAGAGGATAAACGAGCTGGTTCTCCCAGGTTTTGAGCAATCCAACCTGATAATAACACAGGGTTTTATAGGAGCAACGGATGAAAATGAGAGTACTACCCTGGGCCGCGAAGGAAGCGATTATACAGCGGCTGTCTTTGCAAACATGCTGGATGCAAGCTCATTGACCATTTGGAAAGATGTGGAAGGAGTGATGAATGCTGATCCAAAGGAGTTTAAAGATGCTACATATATTCCTGCGCTTAGTTATGATGAAGTAATCGAGATGGCCTATTATGGAGCTCAGGTCATTCATCCAAAAACCATCAAACCGGTAGAGAATAAAAATATTCCTTTGTATGTAAAGTGCTTTCTCCAACCTGAAAGTTCAGGGACCCTGATCACAAGAACACATGTACATGATCTGCCCCCAATAAAAGTACTGAAACAGGCGCAGGTATTATTGAAATTTAGCTCTACGGATTTTTCATTTGTTGGGGAGAAACCTGTTAGTCGCTTATACGAAATATTTGCTGAACTAAAAATCAAGCCTAACCTTATGCAGAGTACCGCCATCAGCATCCTATGTTGCATGGACGATGTACCCGAAAAGATAGAAAAGCTGGCGTTAGCCGCTTCAGCGTTATTTGATGTTCAGCTGGAAAAGAAGTTAACATTGTTGACGATACGACATTATACCCCAGGGTTGGTAACAGAATTAACTAAGGACAAAACCATTGTTCTTGAACAAAAAACGGAGGATACGATCCAGGTGTTGATGAGATGACATCTTAGAATAAACGTAGAAATTTTTAACTGTGTTCGATGGGCTACGCCATCGTGCGTTAGATTATATTATATCTTTTTTCTACCAACCGGTTATGGCTAACGCCATATTCTGATGGGGATAATTAATTTATCAGGTATTGACCCTTCCTATTCACCATCACAAGAGGAACTTGTTTTTTCTCTTCAAATTTGTCGAACGCTTCCTTTAGCTGGATCGCAAATTTTTGAAGAGCCTGGTTGTTCTTAGTAGTTGTAGCCAGGTATTCCATAGATTTCTTGAGGCTGTATTTTACAGGGAATACATGTACAGGGATGAAGTCCTGCCCATTTGCTTTAGCGTATGAAGTAATGATGTAAAGTTCTTCGATCTGCTCATCAGTCAGAGGTATGCAGCCCACAGAAACACAACTTCCATGAATGTAAATATCTCCACCAGGGCGTAATGAATCACTCAATATCCTGTCAG
>JADGPY010000193.1 GCA_017882205.1 Chitinophagaceae bacterium | reverse complement strand
TTTATGATTTTCTATTTTATCTTTTTTCGTCTATTGTCTATAAGCAGCATTATCTTTTGCTACACCATTTCCATTTTTATAAATTAAGGCAATACTTTTCATAGCTTCACTTCGCTGAGAATAAACGTCGTGGTTAGTTTGCTTACCTTCGCTTATTTGCAATGATTTTAAAAAAAGATTCATAGCTTTTAAATAATCCAGTGGGTATTGCTTACTGTAAATTGCTTGCAAATTTAAAGGTAAGAATAGTAAAAGGTAGATGGAGTGTATGTTTGGGCAGTTTTTTACTCTGCTTGTAAGGCAGATGCTCTAAACCAACTGAGCTACACTCCCTTATTTGGGAGTGCAAATATAGTTGAGAGAGGGTATTCAAAAAAATTTAAAGTGAAAATTTATCAAATTAAGGGTGGTAAAGGTTTTAGGAGATAGTCTTGGCATTTAAAAAGGCTTATGATCTCATAAATCGAATCAATAATTTCATTTTAGACCTTGCCACTAGAAGCCCAGATTTAACCCCAAAACTTCATTTCTGCTTGTAAATTGCTTGTAAATTTTTAGCCCTACATGCTTTAAACACTAAAGCATGAAACTAACATTTAAAATTTTGCTGGATAAAAGGTACATTAAGAAAAACCAGGCTTATGGTTTAAAACTTCGTATATACCATCTTTCTTTAATTTATTGAATCCAGAAAACCTGTAACTCCTATTGAATTTAAGCATTTTTGGGCTAAAATTTATTTTTTGTTTTTCAAAGCCAAGCTGGACGGGATAGCCTTATTTAATTGTCTATTAAAAAAATCACTGCTTGCGTGATATGCCTTTAACCAATTGCTGTACAATAGAAAACTATGCACTTCATCAGGAAATATTAATTGTTCGAAATATACATTATGCTGTCTTAGTTTTTCTATAAGATTTACTGTTTGATTAAAGGGAACATTTCGGTCATCATCTCCATGAATAAATAACACAGGCGAACGCCACCCCTTTAAAAAATTAACCGGGGAGGATGCAAATGCAATTTTGGCAAATGTAGCACGGGTGGCAGGATCATAATCTGCAACCCAGTTTTTTAGTTCATCACTCCAGTCATGCACACCATGAATGTCAACTCCGCAGGCAAACACATCTGAATTGTTAGCCAGCCCCATTGCAGTAAGATATCCGCCGTAAGAGCCGCCCCATAATCCAATTCGTTTAGTGTCCACATCAGGCCTGCTTTTAATATACAAACCTGCGCCGATCACATCGTTATATTCACTTCCCCCATTGGCGCCGTAATGCAACGCTTCTCTAAAATTTAATCCATAACCAATACCGCTGCGATAATTTATAGATAAAACGATATAGCCATTTAAAGCATTGAATTGATTCATAGCGTAGTCATGGGAGTAATAATCCATATAATGAAAGCCCAGCAGCATCTGCCTTCTTGAGCCACCATGAATAAAAAGCAATGCAGGATATTTTTTATTGGATTGATAATTCGGTGGTAAAAAAAGCTGGCCATGAATCAATATTCCATCCTTTGATTTAAAAGTAACATCCGAAGGAATTACCAATGATTTTTCAGGAAAAGAAGAGGGGAACAATTCTTCAGCAACTTTGTTTAGACTGCCATCCTCTCTTAGGATATACGGCCAACCTGGCGTTGTAGCTGTAGAACGTAATATTGCAATTCCATTTTCCGTTACGGCAGGCGACCATTCTATCCCACTTCCTTTTGAAAGTTGAACAGGCCTGCCTTCACTTATATTTACTTTCCAAATATGCCTGCGATGACTGTCTTTGATATTGGTTGTATAAATTATTTCTTTTTTATCTGCACTCAATACAACATTTTCTACTTCACCATCACCCGGTGTTAGCAGCCTGGCAGAAGCAGGATTTTGAATATTTAAAGTATACAAATGCGACCACCCATCTTTTTCGGAAGGAAAAATCAATTGGTCATTAGTTCCCCATAAAAGCAAATTAGCTGTGACAGGAAGATCAGGAAATAGTACGCTGCCCTGACCTGCAGGCGCTTTCCATACTTCTTTTGATGTGCTGTTTTCAATATTTAATAAACGAATACTCCATGAACTACCTGCACGTTTTTCGGTAAAAGGCAACCTATCTCTGTTGTTCGGGGTTCGGATGTATGCAATCCATTTCCCATCGGGTGACCATGCAGGCTCTACATCTTTATCTACCGAAGGATCAGGATAGGTTATTGTTTTATTTATAATATCATATAAACCAAGAAAAGAATGATCGCCGCGGTTACTGATAAATGCAATTTTAATTCCATCTGGCGACCAGCGAATATCACTTAGGTTTCCCCGCGTTTGAATTAATTTTTCTGCTGGTTTTGCACTATCTAAAGGTGCAGACCATATCTGATTATTTGAAATAAAAGCAACTGTTTTGCTATCAGGTGATGCAACAGCATCATCTCCATTACCAATTTTTTTTAAGTTTTTTCCATCTATATCTATCACCCAAACTACACGTTCTGTTTTGGATTGTAACAAAGCAGGATTGGCAGCTTCACCTTTTGAATTATTGGGATTGCCTTCTGTGAACAAAATTTTATTCCCATCAGGAGTAAACTGTACAGTACCCATATCAATGCCATTATCATTTTTATTATTTGTAAGCATACGTGTTTTAAAATCCCGGGCATCTGCTGTAAAAAGATTGCGAACTCCTTTATCATTAAATACCCACGCTATATGTTTACCATCAGAGGAATTTTTTAAATTGGTAGGAAAAGGAACTGAGAGAAGATTCTCTATAGTTACCTGTGCTTTAAGTGTTGTAGTAAAGAAGGCGGAAAGAAAAATAAAGACTTTTATCATTTTATTGTTATTGATTAGTAATTGTATTAATTTATTTAAGATCAGAAATGTAACATCAGAGAGCTATGTAAGGGCATGTTGGCCTTTGAGCAAATATAAGCGATATTGGAGTGGGCAGCGGTCGGGGCGCAAGATTTGTCAACCCCTTACGGCATCTCCAAATCCTGGAGCGCCCCGACCGCTGCAACTAATTTTACGGTACAATGGAGGAATACATTATACCTTGTTACTTATTCAATCATACACAGTGTCAATATGCTCATCCTGCACATAGATGATTTCGCAGATTATGATTTTAAAACGGTCTATGAGTATTTAATGGACCAGGAGGAGTCATCATTCGAGATCATAATACCCAAGGAAAATGTGCCCGATAAAGATGATCAGTTTTTTCTATTCCTGGACTATTACCTTGCTGCCTTTGCAGGGGAGAAGTTATCTGAGGTTGCCAATACCTTTTCTTACTATGTGCCCTCAGTTTCCGAGGTATCTCATTTCAGTTTCCAGGTAGAGGTATCTGATCGTGAAAAACTTGCTGATGTACTTTATTTTATTGTAAGAGGATATTATGATCCGGGAGATGTGGGAGAAGAATTTTCATTTTATGAGAGAGCAGCGCAATTTCACCAAAAGGCCTGGGAAACGTTTGAGGCGGCTTGTTGGGGGCTGGTGCAAATTGCGGCAGAATACATGACGTGAAGAAACGAAAGCAATATTCTTTAAATTCATTTAATATCTTATCAGAACATGTATCGTTTGCATTTCGGCATTTTTGTTTTAATCATCCTGGCAATTTCTCAACCTGCCTTTAATCAAACTATTACTATAGACAGCTTGAAGAAAGAAGTCAGGAATGCAAAAAGCACCGATAAGAAACAACTGGCCATTTTTGCCTTATGCAACCAGGGATATAACCTAAACCCCGATACCTTGATGCACTATGCTCAAATCGCTAAGAATACTGCTATAAAACTTGGAAACCTTCATGATAAGGTGGAAGCCATGTATTATGAGTCTTCCGCCCTAACCGATAAAGGCCTTATAGATTCTTCTATTGAAATCGCCAATCAATGCATGAATATTCTTTCAACTAAACTCAATGATCCTGTTCTGCAGGCAAATGTATTTAACCAGAAAGGACGATGTTATATGCGCAAGAATCAATACAAGGAAGCCATCGATATGGGCTACCACGTAATTGAGGGTGGTGAGAAAAGTGGCGACGCATTATTGCAGGTTAAAGGCAAAACACTTATTGGTTGGGCTTACCTCGAAATGGGCCAGTCTAAAGAGGCCTTACGTTGGCATTTGAAGGCATTACAAACCACTTCAGATACATTGCTTTTAGAAAAGTATTCAATACTATTTGCCAACCTTGCCATCAATTACAACGGCCTTGGAAAAACAGATTCTTCCATTTTTTATATCAACAAAGCAATAAGATATTCCAGGAAGTATGATAATCTCTTTGCTTTGTCTAATTCGCTTGCTATACAGGCGCAGATATTTGTAAGATCGGGGCAGGGAAATTTAGCAGAACGCCCCTTAAAGGAAGTTGTTGAAATAAGGAAACTGATCGGTGATCCTTTTTACATCGTTTCCGACATGTCACAACTGGCCCTTTATTATGCGCATTATGGTCATCCGGATAAGGGAATAGCGCTGTGCAATGAAGGAATCGCTTTGGCAAAGCAATATAAAATGGATACCAAGTTGTTTTTCTTATATAGTACGCTGGCAGAAAACTATAAAGCCCTTGGAGATACAACCCTATATGCTACAATGCTTGAAAAGATCATTTCGTTAAAAGATTCGGTTTATCAATCAAATTCTGCAGAAGCCTTAGCGGAGATGCAAACTAAATATGATCTGCAGAAGAAGGAGAACATAATCATTCAACAAAAAATCGATATTGTTTCCAAGGACTATTTATTATATGGTTCTCTTATCCTCGTGTTATTTGCTGTAATCATATTTTCATTACTCTTTAAAAATTATAAGCGGAAGCAAAAAATGCAAATGCATTTAATGCTCCAGGAAGAGAAGCGAATGTCATTTATCAACATTACCAGTGCCGAGGAAAATGAGCGGAAACGAATTGCTGCTGATCTGCATGATAATATGGGCGCTTACGCCTCTGCAATTATTGCTAATGTGGATGAAATGATCCAGCATCAACAAGAATTGAGCGATATTACCTTACAACATCTTAAAACAAATGCCGGAGAGCTCATGAGCAACCTAAGGGACACAATATGGGCTCTGAACAAAGAAAAGATTTCCTTAATTGGGATTAGTGACAGGTTCAAAAGTTATGTTCACAAAATTGGTCGCGCTTACCCTGATATTAAAGTCGAAATTGAGGAAAAGATTAGTAAAGATGTTTCATTCTCTCCGGTACAAGCGTTAAATATTTTTCGCATATTACAGGAAGCATTGACAAATGCGCTTAAACATAGTCATTGCAGTTATATCAGGATATGTATTGCCTGTGATGAAACAATGAATATTTCGGTTGTAGATAATGGTTCTGGTATTGATGAACATAATTTAGTTAAAGGAAATGGGATTAGAAATATGCAGGCAAGAGCTAAAGAGTCTGGATTTACATTAACAGTAAAAAGAGTAAGCCCCGGAACTGAAGTATTGTTGGTTCCCGCAGTCGGGGCGCTTCAGGCGACCTGAGCGCTAAACCATCAGAATGCACATGAATATCTAAATCAAAAACTAATATACAAACTTTCTTTTCTAATGGCAGGCAAATAATCAGTATGTCACGTTTTTTTTATTTTTTATTTTTAATAAGTATTGTATTGACCCTGGACGCCAACGGTCAGACGCGCATAATTGATAGCCTCAAAAAAGGACTTGCCTCATCAAAAACAGTAGAGCAGAAGTTGCAAGCTTTATTTTCATTATGCGAACAGCGACATTCATTGAATCCAGAGACTTTATACCGGTACGCATCAAAAGCTACTGAAATCAGCACTTCCCTTCACAATCAAAAAAATATTTCATTATCTGAGTATTTCATGGCTAATTACTTATTGAAGAAAGGGAACATAGATTCTGCATTGAACATTTGTAACCGGAATATTCTGAAACTTAAAAATGATGTTTCTTCAAGACAGGTGATGAATGATTTTATGGGTTGCAAAGCAGGTATCCTTATTAAAAAAAATGAGTATAAAGAGGCAATGGCTCAATTCTATTATATTCTAAATGATGCAGAAATTACCAGAGATACCGCCAGGCAGTTAACAGGAGAAAACGGTATTGGCTGGGTTTATATGGAAATGGATCAAAACAGGAATGCGCTCGATTGGTTTTTCAAAGCAGTGAGCACTTCCAACAATGAAAAATACCTGCAATATCTTGTTTATGTCTATTCTAATATCTCAGCAAACTATAACTCGCTTAATAAAAATGATTCAGCAGAATATTTTATTAATAAATCGATCACTTTAGCCAGGAAATTTGAAAACCTGTCTGCTCTAGCCAACTGTCTAAACATCCAGGCTGATATATTGATTGATACTAAACGGATTAGCCAGGCTGAAAATTCGTTAACTGAAGCTCTGCAGATCAGGAAGCTGGTAGCTGATCCATTTTACATTGTTTCAGATATGATGCAGCTGGCAAAATTTTATGCTAAAACAGGACAGCCTGTTAAAGGAATCGCATTATGCCAGGAAGGAATTTTAATGGCTAATAAATATAATCTTTCTTCAAAATTGTTAATATTATATGATGCACTGGCAGAAAATTATAAAGTTGCCGGAAACAAAATGAAATATGCACAAACTTTGGAACAGATCATTTCTTTAAAAGATTCACTTTACGAGAAAAATTCAGCAGAAGCGCTTGCAGACATCCAGGGTAAGTATAACGTACAAAAGCAAGAGAACATCATCATTCAGCAGAAATTAGATCTTGTTAACCGGAATTATTTACTCTTTGGTTCAATGGCCCTGATATTTTTTGGCGTAATCATTTCTTCCCTGCTTTTTAGAAATTATAGCAGGAAACAAAAAATGCAACTTGAAATGATGAGGCAGGAGGAAAAAAATATGTCATTCATGGCGATTCCCAAAGCAGAGGAAAATGAGCGGAAACGAATTGCTGCTGATCTACATGATAATATGGGAGCTTATGCCACGGCAATTATAGCCAATGTTGACGACGTCGTGCAGCAAAGAAACAAAAAGAATGAAACCACCCTGCAACATCTTAAAAGTAATGCTTCAGAGATCATGAGCCATTTGCGAGACACGATATGGGCTCTAAATAAAGAAAGGATCCCAATTACCGGTGTAAGCGACCGTTTTAAAAATTATCTACAAAAGATCAGTCCGGTTTATCCGGAGGTAAATATTGAAATTATAGAGAATATCCTGGATGATATTTATTTATCGCCAGTGCAGGCGCTTAATATCTTCCGCATCCTGCAGGAATCATGTACGAATGCTTTAAAACATAGTCATTGTACGAAGATTAAAGTGTCTATAAGCTGCAATAAAGCATTCAACATTTCCATTATGGATAACGGAACAGGGATTGATGAGAACAATTTTCAGAGGGGTAATGGGATCAGGAATATGCAATCCAGGGCATTAGAATCTGGATTTTCGATGACGATAAATGGGGATAAGGATGGAACAAGGATAGTTCTTTCCACTTAGCAAGTACTACAAACTATGTATTTAGAATGATATAAAAACACCTTTGTTTTGTAAAAGAATAACCAGGAATGAATATTAGAGTTGCCTTCGCGGATGACAAAGCAATAAACCGGCAAACATTTCATCAAAAAATTCAATCTTTTGATGACCTGGAACTGGTGTTTATGGCTATTAACGGCCATGATTGCATAGAACAATTGAAAGGCTTGCCTATTTTCAAACAACCCCAAATAATATTCGTAGATTTAGAGATGCCCGGGATGAATGGTATCCAGACGATCCAGATAGCAAAGCCGTTGTATTCCCATATTCACTTTATAGTACTGACAGTTTTTGATGATGATGAAAAGATTTTTGAAGCCATACAATCAGGAGCCAGCGGATATCTTTTAAAAGACGAGAATGCCATTGGATTACATAATGCGATTACGGGTGCATTACTGAATGGAAGCGCTCCCATGAGCCCTGCCATTGCACGCAAAGCATTTGACCTGTTGGGCAAAGCCACCATGATGGTGAATGATAAACAACCACATAACCAGATCAGTTCACTTCTTTCAGAAAGAGAAAAGGAAATATTGGAACTAACTATTCATGGGCTTGATGCAAAGCGAATTGCAGAAACTTTAAGTATAAGCACTTTAACGGTTCGTAAGCATATAGCCAATGTTTATAAAAAACTGCAGGTAAACTCGAAGGCACAGATAATGACACTTGCCCACCAGTACAGGTGGTTTGAGTGATAAAAATAGAAATCATGAAAATTTATACCCGGTTATCAATGTTCATTGTGTTGTTGCAGATTTGCAGCATTCATCACATTTTTGCTCAATCATCTCTTTCCATCACTCCCGATAGTACATTCGGCACGAATGGGACCAAAGTTCTCGTAGCTCCCCCTGGTGATTTTGAATATTTGAATGATATGACGATTCAACCTGATGGTAAAATAGTGGTGGCGGGATATACTGGAAGTAATGGAAGCACTCCATCCGTTGCACGATATTTCAGCAACGGTGACCTGGACACTACTTTTGGCTCCGGCGGGTATACTTACCTTCACTCTTATTGGGATAGGGGCACCTGTGCTATAAGTGTAATCAAACTGTTGGCGAATGGGAAAATGATTGTGAGTGGGAGGCACGACTCTGTTTCTTTGACTGGTTATCTTGCAA
>JADGPY010000192.1 GCA_017882205.1 Chitinophagaceae bacterium | reverse complement strand
TACTATCATGTGACAGGGATTTAATCCCGGAAGAACATACCTTATTTATTTACCGTAATATTCCTAAAGCCAATCTCTGCATCTTTACAGGAGAAAATCATTTTGTTACAAAAAATAATCCTACTCTGTTTAACTCAGCAGTAGCAAAGTATTTTTCAGAGCCCTTTAAAGGTGAAGAATTGAGACATAGTAACTAATGTTGTTATGAGGTGCTTCGAGTCAATAAATATTTTCTATCATGAAAATTAACAACATGAAATGAGCAGATTAATGAGTCAAAAAATTAAACCAAAATGAAAAAAGTAATTTTCTTTCTTACAATCATCATTATTACAACAAGCAGCAAGCCAGGCAATAAAAACCAGGCCAGAGAAGACAATAAGAATTTTGCCAGTTTGCTGGATAAATATTACAATGAACGGATGCAATTGTTTCCTATAGAAGCTACGACTAATGGGGATAACCGTTTCAATAACTTATTGCCTGCTGATTTTACAGATAGTTATCGCAAAAAACTAGAAGTTTTTTTTAATCGTTATCAGGCTTCCCTAAACACTTTTGATAGAGAACAAATGAATGACAATGACAAAATAAGCGATGACATTTTTAAGTATGAAATTGAAATGGGCATCGAAGGAGTAATGAACCATCAAATGGGGAATCAAGACTTATGCGATAATACATATATTCCTTTTAATCAGTTCCGTGGCGTACCTTTATTACTTGGTCAAATGGGTGGAGGTACAGGCACCCAGCCATTTAAGACCCCAATAGATTATGATAACTGGCTTCAACGTGCTACTGCCTTTAGTTCCTGGACAGACAGTGCCATAGTTTATTTTAAAAAAGGGATCGCTGCAAACTTTGTCTTACCAAAAGCAGTAGTAATAGAAATGATTCCGCAAATGCTGGCAATGGTTACAGATTCTGCCAAGAATAGTTTGTTTTATGGACCCATAAAATTAATACCTTCAAGTTTTAGCAAAACCGACATGAATCGGTTAACCAATGCATATATTAATCTTATTAATCAGCAAATAGTACCCTCGTATAAAAAGCTTTCTATGTTTTTACAAACAGAATATTTCCCAAATGCTCGAAATACAACCGGTACAAATGCGTTGCCAGGCGGCGATAAATATTATGCCTACCTGGTTAAATACTGGACAACTACCAACGAAACACCTGATGAGATTTATAAGGTTGGTATTTCAGAAGTAAAACGCATAAGGGATAAAATGGAGCTGATAAAATCTTCCGTACATTTTCATGGTGACCTTAAGGCTTTCTTTGAATTCATGAAAACTGATAAGCAATTCATGCCATACAAGTCAGCCACTGAAGTGTTGGATGCATTCCGAAGGATTCAAACCCGTATTGACCCCAATGTAAAAAAAATGTTCAGCAAAACCCCCAAAACAAAATTTGAGATACGCCAGACAGAAGCTTTTCGGGCCGCCAGTGCCAGTGTAGAATATTTTCAAGGCCTGGCTGATGGAACCAGGCCTGGTATTTTCTATGTACCCATTATTGATGCAACAAAATTCAATGTAACTACGGGAATGGAAAGTTCGTTTTTGCATGAAGCCATTCCGGGCCATCACTACCAGCAATCATTACAAATTGAGAATAATGATCTGCCTCAATTTCGTCGCTTTCTCTGGTGTGGTGCTTATGTTGAAGGGTATGCTTTATACTGTGAAAGTCTTGGCAAAGAGTTGGGCCTTTATACCGATCCCTGGCAGCAGATGGGGGCTTTAGGCAGAGAGATGCACAGAGCCATCCGATTAGTGGTTGATGTGGCTATGCACACGGGTAAAATGACAAGGGAGGAAGCTATAAAATACAATTTGGAGAATGAAGCTATCAGCAACGAAGAAGCAAAAGAAGAAATAGAACGCTATATGGTTTGGCCAGGTCAGGCATTGTGTTATAAAATAGGTGAGTTAAAGATTAAGGAGCTAAGAGAAAAGTACAGCAAACAATTAGGGAATAAGTTTGAGCTTTCTGATTTTCATGATGAGTTTTTAAAAGATGGATCTATGCCATTGAACATTTTAGAAAAGAAAATGGATGATTGGGCTAAGATACAGCGATTATACCAAATTCTAATATCGGAAAATCATAACATGGGTACTGCCACGTGCAATTTCAAGATGCTTGAAAGATAACTGATCGAGAAATAGCTTTTATCAAATGAAAAATTTTAAAAGTACCAAAATGGGAAAAAACAGCCATGTTCTGAATCGTTTGATTCTTTTAGCCTTTTTATTTCTGGTCAATATATCTGTAAGTTCCCAAACAATTACCTCGCGGGAAATAGATAGTCTTGTTGAGGAGACCCTGAAGACATTTGATGTCCCTGGTATTGCTGTGGCAATCGTAAAGGATGATAAAGTTATTCACGCCCAAGGGTATGGTGTTCGATCACTTAAAACAATGCAAAAAGTAGATGCTAATACATTATTTGGTATTGCATCAAATAGCAAGGCATTTACTACAGCAGCCCTGGGCATTTTAATAGATGAGAAAAAACTATCCTTGGATGATAAGGTCATAGACTATATCCCTGAATTCAGACTTTATAACCCATATGTTACTGAAGAGTTTACTATCAGGGATCTGCTGACACACAGAAGTGGTTTGGGATTAGGTGCAGGCGACCTTATGATCTGGCCGGGATTAAACAATTTTACATTAAAGGATATTATTCATAACCTGCGCTATTTAAAACCTGTTTCAGGCTTTAGAACAAAATATGATTACGATAACCTTCTGTATATTGTTGCAGGAGAAGTGGTAACAAGGGTTTCCGGAATGAGCTGGGAAGATTTTATTGAAACCCGGATAATGCAGCCATTGAATATGACAGGCAGCGCAGCAGCATACTCCAGGTTAAAAGATAAATCAAATGTTATAGATCCTCATGCACCTGTCAATGGTGTAGTACAGGTAATCGACCGCGATTTTGGTGATGTGGCCAATGCTGCAGGCGGTATTTACAGTAATCTCACGGATATGTGCAGGTGGATTATTATGCAGATGAATAATGGCAAATATGGTGATGGACTTAAAAAGCAACTTTTTAGTGAAGAAGTTCATGAATCAATGTGGACACCACAAACAATTATACAGGTAAGGGGTTCAACAACATATAATACCCATTTTGCTAGCTATGGTCTGGGTTGGTTTTTGAGTGATGTCAGAGGATATAAACAAGTCGGACATACCGGCGGGTTAGCAGGCATTGTAACACAGGTGACACTTATCCCGGAAATTAAACTTGGTATTATTGTGCTGACAAATCAGCAATCTGGAGGAGCTTTCAATGCAATAACTAATACTATAAAAGACAGTTATTTAAGCATTGAAGGAGTCAACAGGATAAAACAATATCATGAAGCTGCTATGAAAAACATTTCAGATGCGAAAAAAATAACTGATAACATCTGGAAAGATATTGAAGTTCAACAAAAAACCTTTTCAGCAAAAACAGATGATAGTCTTTATACCGGCATATATACTGATAAATGGTTTGGTGAAGTGATAATCTCTCTCAAAAATAGTAAATTACGGTTCGATTCAAAAAGATCTACAAAGCTTACGGGAGAATTAATGGCATATAAAGGCAATACTTTTATTGTTAAGTGGAATGACAGAAGTATGGATGCTGACGCGTATGTAATGTTTTATCTTGATAGTTCCGGTAAAGCATCGGGAATAAAAATGAAAGCAATATCTCCATCGACAGATTTTAGTTTCGACTTTCAGGATCTGGATTTTATTCGAAAGGAAAATGTAACTCAGGTTTCATTTTGATAATGAGTTAAATAGAACTCTGATTATCAATTTAGTATTATCTTTATGCTATGGCAAATCTAGTACCAGGTTACAAATACGACATCTTCATCTCCTACCGCCAAAAAGACAATAAAGGCGACAAATGGGTCAGTGAGTTTGTTGATGCCCTGAAAACTGAACTCGAATCGACATTCAAAGAGGAAATCAGCGTTTAT
>JADGPY010000191.1 GCA_017882205.1 Chitinophagaceae bacterium | reverse complement strand
TGAGTAACCTGATTGAAAAGCTATTGTTATTTTCGATTGTAATGCGGTAAGCGAACATGAATTCGCTATCAACTATATTGCTGTAGTCAGGTTGATAAAAAGTCTCAACACTAATAGTAACTCCTTCCGATATTTTTGAAACCATAACTTAAATGCGATGTATAAAGTTAAAGTAAAACGAAGAAGCTTACTAAATGTTTCGTTACAAGAAGGAAAAGAATTTATTTACCGTTTACAGTTATTCGGGAATAAGGCATCATCTTTCAAGCTCTATAGTGTTCAGGAAGGTCGATTTACCTGTTGTTTAACAGCTTATTAGATTTTTTTAGAACGTGAATAGCCATTCTTAAAAAGCCACTGAACTATTTTTTCACGATTATCCCCCTGTACAATGATTTCTCCATCCTTCACGGTACCACCCGTACCACAGAAAGTTTTGAGCTTTTTGCCAAGTTCCTCAAGGTCGTTTACATTTCCTTCAAATCCTATTATCAATGTCACAGATTTGCCGGCTCTTTGTTTTCTATCAAGTAGTACTTTAAGCAATTGTTGGGCAGCAGGCAGTATTGGCTTTTCCAGCTTTTCTTCTTCCACTTTAAAATCGGGATCAGTAGAATATACAATTCCAGTTTGGTTATTAAATAATTTTTTAGACATATTAGAGTATTTGTGCTTTCAAACTAAGATCAAGACTAACCGCCTGGTGGATGATCGCACCACAGGAAACAAAATCAACCCCTGTAGAAGCATACTCCTGGATATTATTAAGAGAAATGCCTCCACTTGCCTCTGTTTCGTATGCGCCGCAAATCAATTTCAGGGCTGTTTCTATTTCGTTAGGTGAAAAATTATCAAGCATGATTCTGTGTACTTTCCCGATCCGTAGTACCGTTTTTACATCTTCGATGCTTCTTGTCTCAATTTCGATTTTCAGGTCTGGCTTTTTTTCAGCAATGTATTCATTTGCCTTTTCAATGGCTGGTTCTATTCCCCCGCAATAATCAATATGATTATCTTTTAGCATGATCATATCATACAATCCGAACCTATGATTTATTCCTCCACCGATTCTAACGGCTTCCTTTTCTAGTAACCGGAAGTTAGGGGTTGTCTTTCTTGTATCAAGCAATTTTGTATGAAATCCCTCAAGTTTGTCAGTGTATTGCCTGGTAAGAGTTGCTATACCACTCATGCGCTGCATACAATTTAATACCAGGCGTTCACATGAAAGGATTGTTTGGGCAAATGCTTCAATTTCGAAAGCAATATCACTGGAAGACATTTGTTCACCGTCATTTTTTAACAGGGTAAACCGGACATCTGGCTGAAAGTACCGAAAAATCCTTTCAGCCACTTTCACTCCGGCAAGTATTCCTTCCTGTTTGATCTTGAGAATCCCCTTACCAAATGTTTGCTCTTTTATACAGGAAAGTGTTGAGTGATCACCATCTCCTATGTCCTCCTCTAATGCGCTCGCAATGAGCCTATCAAGTTGTTGATCATAATTCATTAGGCAAAACTAAGTTGTTCTCGCTTCGCGAGAACAACTTGCCACGGAAGGCACGGAAAAATAATAATTTACTTCCCTTGCATTTATCTACACTAATGTGGCATGAAGAACAATCTTTCCGTGTATTCCGTGGCAACTTTCTTCGAGCGAAGCGAGAACAACTTGCCACGGAGGCACGGAAAAATAATAATTTACTTCCCTTGCATTTATCTACACTAATGTGGCATGAAGAACGATCTTTCCGTGTATTCCGTGGCAACTCTCTTCGAGCGAAGCGAGAACAACTGGTCACGGAAGGCACGGAGGCAACTTTCTTCGAGCGAAGCGAGAAGTTATTTCTCAAACCGAAGTTCCTGTAACACTTGTTTCTCACCTTTTTGCTTTAAAAAAATAGTGGTCCTGAAAATACCATTTTTTGTTTGTAAGGTTCCTATACAAAACTGTGAACCAGCATTATCCCCCTTATGGAGTACTTCAAAATCTTTGACAACATTAGTATTAAAAAAGTCACGAAGAACGAGTTCTGCCTGGCTTTTACTATATGAATTACTTTTATCTGGCAATGTGATCTCAACGGTATTATCAAAATATTTAGAAATTTCCGCTGCATCCCCATTTTTGATGGCTTTTATCACCTCATCTACTATTACCTCATCTACCAATATAAAGGCAAATGAGCATAATAAAAATGGAAATAGAAGAAGTTTATAAAGAGTTTTCATGATTTATAACAAATAACTACTATAAATTTTGCTAAAAACGTGCCAAGATCATGCAATCAAGGTTCAGACTAATCAATTAGCTTTGAATAATGGGAGAGAAAAAAGTCATATTGATCATCATGGATGGCTGGGGACTTGGGAAAATAAAATCGAGTGATGCAATTCAAAATGCCAACGTACCATTTGTAAGTTCGCTATACAGTAAATACCCAAACACCACCCTCATGACCTGTGGAGAATCGGTAGGTTTACCAAATGGGCAAATGGGAAATAGTGAGGTAGGCCATCTGAACATAGGTGCTGGCCGAATTGTTTACCAGGAATTAGAGCGAATAAATGTAGCTATCAGGACTGGTGAATTTGAAAAGAATCGCGTGTTGCAGGATGCCCTGCATATTGCGAAAGTGAACCATAAACCTTTGCATCTTTTAGGTTTGGTAAGTGATGGAGGTGTACATTCACATATCGAACACCTGAAAGCACTAACCACCATTTGTAAAAAACAAGATGTGCCTGAAGTTTACGTACATGCTTTTACAGATGGCCGCGATACTGATCCAAAAAGCGGAATGGAATTTTTAAAAGACCTGGACCAACATTTACAAAAAACAACAGGCACTATTGCCAGTGTAACTGGACGATATTATGCAATGGATAGGGATAAAAGATGGGAGCGTGTAAAAATCGCCTATGATGCACTTGTCCTAAGAATTGGTGAGCATACAGATGATATTTTTGCCTCCATTGTGAATGCCTATGAAGAAAATATCACCGATGAATTTTTAAAACCCATTATCAATAATGCATGTCCAGGGGCGGCTATCAAAGACGGTGATGTAGTCATATGTTTTAATTTCCGCACTGATCGCTGCCGTGAAATAGTAGAGGTTCTGACACAAAACCCGATGCCTGAATATGGATTGCAACCTTTAAAATTGCATTTTACTACCATGACGATGTACGATCATACTTTTAAGAACATCGCTAATATTTTCCAAAAAGATGATTTAAAAAATACATTGGGTGAAATTCTTGCTCAAAATCATAAATCTCAGATACGGATAGCAGAAACTGAAAAGTATCCACATGTAACATTTTTTTTCAATGGGGGAAGAGAAGTTCCGTTTGAGGGAGAGAAAAGGATAATGGCTCCTTCCCCTAAAGTTGCCACCTACGATCTTCAGCCCGAGATGAGCGCTTATACCATAACTGATCTGATGGTTCCTGAAATCGAAAATAAAACAGCCGACTTCATTTGCCTTAATTTTGCGAACGCAGATATGGTGGGTCATACTGGCTTTTGGAATGCTGTTATCAAGGCAGTGGAAACTGTTGACAAATGTGTTGAACGGGTGGTTACAGCCGCACTTGAAAATGGGTATACAATTTTTTTAACTGCAGATCATGGAAATGCTGATTACATGATTAATGAAGATGGCACTCCAAATACCGCTCATACTCTTAACTTAGTCCCACTTTTCATTATTGATAAGGACTGGCATGGGAATATTAAAGCAGGCAAATTAGGCGACATTGCACCAACAATTTTAAAAATGATGAACTTGCCAATCCCTCTGGAAATGACTGGAGAAGTATTAGTTAATTAAATTAAAAGTAAATTGTATGAAAAAAATCGTTAAGAACTTATTGATCATCCTATTAGTCATCCTGGTTATTATTCAATTTATCCGTCCTGCAAAAAATATCTCCCTGACTAAGGGCCCAAATGATATTTCGAGTAAATATCCTGTACCGGATTCTGTGGCTCAAATATTAAAAGTTGCCTGCAATGATTGTCACACCGACAGTACACGCTACCCCTGGTATTCTAATATTCAACCTTTTTATTTTTGGCTAAATAGCCATATCAAGGATGGGAAGAGGGCTCTTAATTTTTCTGAATTTTCAAGTGATAAGATCAGGAAACAATATAATTCTTTTTCAAAGATGAGCACTGAAGTCAAAGAAGGTGGAATGCCTCTTCCTTCCTACTTATGGATACATTCCGATGCTAAACTTTCAGATGCTCAGAAAGCCATGATCTCCTCATGGGCTATGGCCCAACATGATAGCATTAAAGCGAAATATCCTCCAGATAGCCTTAAGAAAAAATAAGATTTACTATCTCAGGGCTGGCGGAATTAGATTTAACCCCTCTATTAACTGTTTTTTAATCTTTAAATGCAGCAATTAATAATAATAAATTGTCATATCTTAGTAGCTAAATAAGCATAAAACTATATGACAGAAGAGTTAATGCTTCATGGCTGTCTCAATAATGTCGCCACGGCACAAGAGGCACTTTATAACCGCTTTAGTCCCCGAATGCTTGGTGTTTGCTATAGGTTCGGACGTAACCGCGAAGATGCGGAAGATATGTTACAGGAAGGATTTATAAAAGTTTTTACACAAATTCATCAATTCCGTAACCAGGGAGCACTGGAAGGATGGATAAGGAGGATCATTGTTCATACCTGTATTAATGTTTTGAAGAAGAATAAGAAATTTACCGACAGTGTGGATCTTATTCATGCAAACAGCATCCACTTGAACGAAAACAATATTCCATCAATCTTGCAAGCTAAGCAGGTGATAGAATCGATCCGGATGCTTCCATTAGGATACAGGACAGTACTTAACCTGTATGCGATTGAAGGATTTTCACACAGAGAAATTGCTGAAATGCTGGATATTGAGGAAAGCACAAGCCGTTCTCAATACACAAGGGCAAAGGCTATGTTGGAAGATATTCTAATTAAAAAGAAGATTCTTGCCAAACCGAGAGAAAAGGGAAGACTTTTGGCAGCATCCTCAGCTAAATAAAATAAAAGAAACGAGAATTATAAAATTGCTTATACGAACAACGAAAATTGTGAATGATGGAGAGAAAATTTTACACGGATAACTTTTTTGAGAAACTTCTGAAAGAAAACGCGGATCAGTTCAAGATGTACCCTTCCAAAAAAGTATGGCATGGATTGTATAATGATTTGCATCCGGGAAAAAGATGGCCTTCAATTACCATAAGCATCATATTCCTTTTCTCACTCGTGATCATAGGTCATCTTAATACAGGAAATAATCATCGCCAACAACAGACCGCTGGCAATCTACAACCTACTAAACAACTTGCTGCAGGCAGCCGCACTGCATCTTCCCATCCATCAAACCATTTAACCAGAGGCGAGGATTATAGCTCTAATGAGCCGGATGAAATGGAAGTTCCAGAACAATCTTCTACTGATAATCTTATTCAGACAAATACAGGGCAAATAAATATCG
>JADGPY010000190.1 GCA_017882205.1 Chitinophagaceae bacterium | reverse complement strand
TAACAAAAGAAGCGAGATTGGATTGGTAGGAGAGGTGATCGATATTAACTCAGGCAAATGGCTGAGAACTGAAAGTCACATCAGCGGATATATAGATTCCTATTATGAATACCTGTTCAAATCCTGGAAATTGTTTGGCGATAAAGATTTTAAAACAGCTTGGGATCTTTCTTATAAGGCCATTAAAAAATACCTCGTTAGATATACTCCTAATGGAGCATTTTGCACTCATGTAGATATGAATACTGGAAAAGAAACTTCCTCATTATATGGGGCTCTTGATGCCTTCATTGCTGGTTTGATCGGCTATTCCGGCGATTTAACGACAGCTCGTGAAATGCAAAAAGCTAATTATTTTATGTGGACAAAGTACAATATGGAACCTGAAGAATTTAATTTCAGGACTGGTAAAGTGAGTGATAATTCTTATTCCCTTCGACCTGAAAACCTTGAAAGCTGCTTTTACCTGTATCGCCTGACTAAAGAAGATCGTTATTTATTTGAAGGCAAAAGAATGGTCAGCGATATTCTTGCCAATTGCAGAACAGAGGCAGGATTTGCGGCATTAAAAAGTGTTACAACGTTTGAAAAACGAAATTCGATGGAAAGCTTTTTGTTTGGTGAAACATTCAAATATGCCTGGTTGATATTTGCCCCTGAAACATCTTTGGATCTTAACAAAGTGGTCTTAACAACCGAAGCACATCCGCTAAAAATTAAAGTAAATAAATAGGTGGCTGATACTATTATCACGAATATTAAAGCCCTGGTAAATGTTAGACCAAGTTCACAATTATTAAGGGGAAATGAGTTGGCTGTTTTGCCAGTTATAGAAAATGCATACCTCATGGTTGAGGGCGGTATTATATCAGGATATGGACTAATGTCCCAAATATCTGATCTCAAAACGTCTATGCCAGAGATAGATGCCTCCAATCAGATGGTATGCCCTTGTTGGTGTGATAGTCATACCCATCTTGTATTTGCCGGAACCAGGGAAAAGGAATTCGTTGATAAAATAAAAGGATTGAGCTACGCTGAAATAGCTGCAAATGGAGGAGGCATATTGAATTCTGCACTTAAATTAAATGAAACCCCGGAGGATGAATTGTTCATCCAGTCATGGGCAAGATTGAAAGATGTTTGCAAATTAGGAACAGGTGCTATTGAGATAAAAAGCGGATATGGATTAAATGTAAATGCTGAATTGAAAATGTTGAGAGTAATCAAAAAGTTAAAGGAAAGATCCGGAGTCATTATCAAATCAACATTTCTTGGTGCTCATACTTACCCTTTGGCTTATAAAGACAATCACCAGGGGTATATTGACTTGATCATAAAAGAAATGTTACCAGTTATTGCTGATGAAAAACTTGCAGATTTTATAGACGTATTCTGTGAGGATGGTTTTTTTTCTCCGGAAGAAATGGAATTGATTTGCAAGGCAGGGATTTCTTATGGGCTAAAACCTAAGCTTCATGTAAATCAACTTAATAGTATTGGAGGAATTGAAACTGGAATAAGAGTGGATGCCATATCCATGGACCACCTGGAAACCCTCACAGATGACGATGTTGAATTGCTTTCAAAATGGAAAGGTATCTGCACTTTATTACCTGGAGCGGCCTTTTTTCTGAGAATGCCCTTCCAGCCTGCAAGAGAACTAATTGATCGGGGAAGCGCCGTTGCACTTGCATCTGATTTTAATCCAGGATCTTGCCCTAGTGGGAATATGAATTTTGTAGTGGCACTAAGTTGTATTCAAATGCGAATGTTACCAGAAGAAGCTATGAATGCTGCTACAATAAATGGCGCTTATGCGATGGAGGTGGGCAATGAGGCAGGCAGTATTACAATCGGTAAAAGAGCCAACCTGATCTTTACTAAAGACATTCCATCCATCGCCTTTTTACCATATTATTTCGGGCAGAACCTGGTAGAAAAAGTAATGATTAATGGAGAATTTATTTAAGAATGTTCACAGGATACAATTTATAATTCTAATTTCTATATGCAACCAATCATCGAATGCGTACCCAACTTCAGCGAGGGAATTGATCTGAACATCATACAACAAATTACCCATGAGATTGAAACGGTTGAGGGAGTAAGAATACTAAATGTCGACCCAGGCAAAGCAACCAACCGAACTGTCGTAACCTTCGTTGGACATCCTGAAGATGTTATTGAGGCAGCTTTCAGAGCAATTAAGAAAGCTGGAGAATTAATTGATATGAGCAAACATAAGGGTGAGCATCCACGAATGGGTGCAACAGATGTTTGTCCGTTAATTCCAGTGGCAAATATTACAATGGAAGAAACTGCAAAGTATGCACAGCATTTGGCCAAACGTGTTGGTGAAGAATTGCAATTGCCGGTTTATTTATACGAAGCAGCACAACCTGATAAAAAAAGAAGTAACCTCTCGGTGATTAGGGCAGGAGAATATGAGGGATTCTTTAAAAAGATCCAGCAACCAGCTTGGAAACCTGACTTTGGCCCCGCAATTTTTGATACCCGGAGAGGTGCCACTGTTATAGGCGCCCGGGATTTTCTTGTTGCCTATAATATTAATTTAAACACAACATCAGTAAGACGTGCCAATTCAATTGCCTTTGATGTAAGAGAAGCGGGCAGGATAAAAAGAGAGGGTAATCCAATAACCGGCAAAATTATAAAAGATGAACTCGGTAGCCCGGTTAGTATTCCCGGTAGCCTACAATCAGTAAAAGCCATTGGCTGGTTCATTGAAGAATATGGGATTGCCCAGATTTCGATGAACCTAACTAATATCAATATAACCCCAGTACACATTGCTTTTGACGAGGTTTGCAAGAAAGCCGAAGCACGTGGGATCAGGGTAACAGGCAGTGAGCTTGTAGGACTGATTCCATTGAAAGCAATGCTGGATGCAGGAAAATACTTCCTGAAAAAACAGAAACAATCTGCCGGTGTTAGTGAAAAGGAATTGATTAAAATAGCCATCAAGTCAATGGGACTTGGTGAACTTACTCCCTTTAAACCTGAACAAAAAATTATCGAATATATGCTTGTGAATGAATCTGACAGCAAACTCATACATATGACACTTGAAGATTTTGCTGATGAGACAGCAAGTGAAAGCCCAGCGCCCGGTGGAGGGTCGGTAGCAGCTTATGTAGGTTCACTTGGAGCTGCACTGGCTACGATGGTCGCTAATCTTTCTTCTCATAAAATAGGATGGGATGATCGCTGGGAAGAATTTAGTGACTGGGCTGAGAAAGGAGAACAAAATAAAAAGGAATTGTTACAATTAGTGGATGCCGATGCCAAAGCTTTTAACCAGATTATGGCGGCCTTTGCTCTACCAAAATCAACCGAAGAAGAAAAGGCAAGTAGATCAAAAGTCATACAGGCTGCAACAAAGAATGCTATTGAAATTCCATTCAAAGTAATGCAAACAGTTTATGCAGGAATGGAAATCATCAAAGCCATGGCAGAAATCGGAAATCCCAGTTCAGTTTCTGATGCCGGAGTTGGGGCTTTGTGTGCACGAAGTGCAGTAATGGGTGCATTCATGAATGTACGTATAAACGTAGCAGGCTATGATGATAAAACTTTTGCAAAAGAAATCATCACAAATGGAAAAGAAATAGAAACCAAAGCCATTGATTTGGAAACTGAAATTTTGAAGATAGTGAATGGGAAGATTGGTGTGTAGATATGTTCACATTTCCCCAACTTGCCAAGAAAGATGGCGTAGCCATTTCTTTAAACCTTGTACGTTCATCAGCCTCACTTTACTGGTACCGTTGTTGTAGAACTTCCATCAGCTTTTGTAGTGAATACAAACTTATCATTTGTTAATGTATCAATTGACATCTCTATATTTTGCGACTTCGAACCACCTGTCACAGTGAGTGTTTTGCCATTATCAGTCAAAGCATAAGTGCCTGTATCGTTCATTTGAGGACCATTGATAATATACTTACCATCTTTGGTAAATTCAATAACCGTTTTTGCAAAGAGTTCTTTTTTTGTTGAATCATTCAGAGGGAAACTGATCGCAACCGGACGCCATTTTTTTGCTATCAGCTCAGCATTATTTGATTTACAGCTGCTGACAGCAAAAAGTGTTAGTAGAACGATCAATTTTTTAATCTGCATAAATGTGTTTTATGTAAATATAATTTTCAGTCTTAATGGAACCCGAAAAAAAAATATATTAAATCTACTAAATTGCTATTTGGTTAAAATTTTAAGTTCTGCTGGAGTCACAGTCAATAAATTTACCTTAGGAAGGCGGTTTGTAAGGGCTCTCCAATTATCATCCTTTAGATATATTTTGTGTAAGATGACAGATGCTTCTTTAATTTTTTTATTATTGGCCAGTGTGATAGCTGTCCAGTATTGCATTTCAAGATTCAGAGGGAACATATTCATCGCTTCCCCATATTCTTTCATTGCCAGGGAGATATCATTTTTTTCTATAGCGAGGTCACCATTATTCATATGCTCGTAAGCACGGTATAGCCTTAATAATCGATCAAGTTCTTTCAATGGAGCAATATTGTCATCTACTCTAAGGTCGATCAATCGATCATCCCAGGGTTTCTTACTTGAATGTGCTGCAACAATTAAAATAGCCGCTGATTGTTTGCCCCGAATATCACCCCCTGCAAGTTGACCGGCTTGCAATGCGATCAGGATGCGCTCTGCGAGTGGTTTACCGGAGCTTTTCATATATGCATTTGCCATCGATGTATTTACCGTATTAGTTAACATCATATTACTTTGTACTGAAAAGTTATCACCAATAGTGCTGAATGCATAATCTATACATTTATTGCCTGTAAACGACATTACATGGCCATTTGAATCAAGCATCGCAACCTGCCTAAGCTCCCGGCCTTCATCTTCGTCCATTAGTATTTTTAGTGCTGCAGGCGCGGATATACCCGATTTCATCAAGGCAAGCCCTTTTATTCCATAGGATTTATTCACAAATGACTGTGTAGCCACCACTCCAACACCGGCTTCAGCCCAGGGAACAGCAGTACCCACGCTAAACCAATGACTTTGTACACCAACACCCATTTCCCCGGTATTAGGATCCCTCGCAATTATTGAGAATGTATGAGCTAATGGATTGTCCTTTTTAAAACCCTGCGCAGTACAAGTTAGCGTACAAAAGAAAATGTAAGCAATCGAACTAAGGAATGATTTCATAATATTAATTTTACAAACAGGATAACCTGCCTCCGTCGACGGGTAAATTTATGCCATTGATGTATCCCGCGGCAGGACTGCAAAGAAACGCTACTACTGCACCAAACTCTTCAGGGGTTCCAATACGGCGCATTGGTATATCGGAAACCATCTTTGCTTCAATAGACTCTAAAGTGTTTCCGGTCTGCGAAGATTTATTCTTTAAAACATAATCATAGCGACTGGTTCTTGTATAACCCGGCAATACATTGTTGACAGTAATACCATAAGGACCTAGCTCACCAGCCAATGTTTTTGCCCAACTTGCTACTGCCCCCCTGATCGTGTTCGAAACCCCAAGATCTGGAATAGGTTGTTTTACAGAAGTTGAAATAATATTAATGATACGTCCGTAGCCCGTTTGTTTCATTAATGGTATGGTTTTCTGAACAAGAATTTGATTACAGATCAGGTGGCTCTTAAAAGCCTGCATATATTCCTCAGCGGTAGCATTCAATGCCGGACCAGCCTTAGGGCCGCCTGTATTGTTAACAAGAATATTAACCTTGTTATGAGTTTTAAGATAAGAATCAATCGCCAATGTTACTTGTTCTGGGAATTGAAATTCAGCAACAAAATAATCATGCTCCTGCTTTTGAGAGGTATCAAGAGATTTAACAGCCACTTTTAATTTCTCTTCATCACGGGCAACAAGTGTAACATTTGCACCCAAAAGAGATAATTCGAAAGCAGAGGCATAGCCAAGTCCCTGTGTACTTCCGCATACAATGGCATATTTTCCGGTAAGATTTAAATCCATATATTTCAATTAAGCTAAAAAATTAGCGATCAGGTATCAGGAAAACCCAGCGCTTCACCTGATACCTATAATCAAAAGGCCACAATGTGTGGCCCTTCATACAATCATTTTTGTAAGACACTATTTCTTATCCATTTTTTTGTCCATCTTTTTATCCATTCCTTTGTTCATGCCATGGCCTTTGTTCATGTTATGGCCTTTGTTCATGTTATGGCCTTTGTTCATCGTTTTGTGGTACTTGTGGTGCTTGTGGTGCTTAGTAGTTTGAGCATTAGTAATGGTGCCGGCAAACAGGAGAAATGAGATAAGAATTAAAAGCTTTTTCATTGTAAAAAATTTAGTTTTCTAAATATAATACATTTTTGGAAGAGGCAGTAGTGATTTTGAGCCGTATAACCTGCAATATTGTTATACACAGTTGTTTATAACAACGAATATCCTCTCTAAGCGGCTTTCGCTAAATTTGCACACCTGAAGAATGTTTATAATATTATTAATTAATATTTCCTGATAGAATGGCGGACAAAGATTTGTTTGATTATACGGAAGATTCCATCAAAAGCCTTGATTGGAAAGAGCATATACGCTTAAGACCTGGCATGTATATAGGCAAGTTAGGCGACGGGAGCAGTCCTGATGATGGGATATATGTTTTATTAAAAGAAGTGATCGATAATTGTATTGATGAACATACGATGGGTTATGGTAAACACGTTGACGTCGAGATACGAAACAAGACAGTTACGGTAAGGGATTATGGTCGCGGAATCCCACTTGGCAAAGTTGTAGATGTCGTTAGCAAAATAAATACGGGAGCTAAGTACGACAGTAAGGCTTTTCAGAAAAGTGTTGGATTAAATGGGGTTGGCAGCAAAGCTGTGAATGCCTTAAGCCAATATTTCAAAGTAGTTGCCTATCGTGAAGGAAGACGAAAGATCGCAGAGTTTGAGAAGGGTTTATTAATAAAGGATCATAAAGAACAGGCCTCAACTGAATCAAATGGTACAGAGGTTTGTTTTATCCCGGATGATACTATCTTTAAAAACTATCATTATATACCTGAATTCCTCGAGAATCAATTCTGGAATTATTGCTTCCTGAATGCTGGATTAGTGATCAATTATAATAGTAAAAGATTTATAAGCAAGAACGGACTGTTGGATCTTTTACAACGCAAAACAAATGAGGATGAATTGAGGTATCCTATTATTCACCTGAAAGCAGACGATATCGAGGTAGCCATCTCCCACGAAAATCAATATGGAGAAGAATATTACAGTTTTGTAAATGGACAATTCACTACTCAGGGAGGAACTCATCTTTCAGCCTTCAGGGAAGGATTTGTAAAGACGATACGTGACTTTTACAAAAAAGATTATGACGCTGCTGATGTTAGAGGCAGCATTGTTTCTGCAGTGAGTGTAAGGGTGCAGGAGCCGGTATTTGAGAGCCAGACTAAGACGAAGCTTGGATCACAGGTCATGTCTGAAGGAGGACCAAGTGTCAAAAACTTTATTAGCGACTTTCTTGGTAAGGAATTAAATAATTTCCTGCATAAAAACCCTTCTACTGCAGAGGCGCTGAAAAAAAGGATAGAGCAGAATGAAAGGGAACGAAAAGAATTAGCTGGTATCAAAAAGCTTGCAAATGAAAGAGCGAAAAAAGCCAATCTTCATAATAAGAAATTACGCGATTGTCGCTTTCACCTGAATGATTTAGCGGAAGGAAAGAACAGGGAAGATATTATGGCCAAAAGATTAGAAACCACAGTTTTTATTACTGAAGGGGATAGCGCAAGCGGCTCGATAACAAAATCAAGAAACGTTGAAACCCAGGCTGTATTTAGTTTGCGGGGTAAACCGTTGAATTGTTTTGGATTGACTAAAAAAGTAGTCTATGAAAATGAGGAATTCAACTTATTGCAGCATGCCTTGAATATTGAGGATGGATATGAAAGTTTAAGGTATAACAATATTGTGATCGCAACAGATGCCGACGTGGATGGAATGCATATACGGCTATTGATGATGACTTTCTTTCTTCAGTTTTTCCCTGATCTGGTAAAGAATGGTCACCTATACGTATTGGAGACCCCGTTATTCCGTGTTCGAAATAAACAAGAAACCATTTATTGTTATGATGAAAATGAAAAACAGGCTGCCGTCGGAAAGTTGGGATCAAAACCTGAAATTACGCGTTTCAAGGGACTCGGCGAGATATCTCCAGAAGAGTTTGGGAAGTTTATCGGCGATGCAATCAGACTGCAACCTGTTATGTTACTGCCCGAAATACATATCCAGCATTTGCTTGAATATTATATGGGTAAGAATACACCTTCACGCCAGGAATTTATTATAGAAAATTTAAAAGTAGAACTGGATCTCGCTGAAGTAAGCGGAAATTGATTATTAATTTATAATTACCAATTATTATATGATACATGTGGTTTTCCAGGAGTCGGATATCGAAACTTTGAGAAAGAGTTTTGCATTAGATGAAACTCTTAAAGGAGATATTATACAAATTAAGGATGATTTTGCGGTGGGTCCTATTTCAAATATTTATTCTCTGGAAGGTATAGCAAGCCGGAAAGAATGGTGGAGAGAAGTATTGGATGGGAGCGATTATCAGGGTAAGGATTATAGCGGAGAAACAGATGATAACAAAACAGTATTCGGATTAATTGATAGATTAAAAAATGATGAAACTATAAATGTTTGGATCTGGGCTGCACAAAACAATCATGATGTGGCTGGTTATTATTGGTTAATGAGCCAGCTAAATGATTTTCAGGGAAGAATCTACATATTATACCTCAACAATCTTCCATTTATAAATGAGAAGGGGCATATTTTTTATCCAACGAATATTTTTGAAATACAAGCAAAAGAATTTCTAAAAGCTAAAAAACTGGCAAGAGTTATTACACCTTCAGAGTTTGAAGTGGATCCTGATGAATGGACAAAGTTATGTATAGAAAATAGGGGATTTAGAGCGTTAGATGGTGGTAAGAAATTGATCCAGCATGATTATGATTATTATGATACAGAATTGATGAAGTTTATAACACAGGATTGGCAAAAAGTTAACAAGCTATTCCATCTATTTTTCTCAAAGTCCAAAAGCACAACCGGGGATGCATACCTTTTGTGGCGCCTTAAAAAATTGATTGCTGAGGGTAAGATTGATCTGCAAGGCGACCAGCGGAATATGAAGGATTTTGAAGTGAAGCTGAAGGAGTAAAAGCTGCTTTAGCGGCATTATATTATTTAACACCAAAGCCGCGTTAGCGGCGAAAGGTTGGTAGATTATGGCTAAAACTATAAAAGAAGATTATCTCCATAGCGATTCGGGAGTAAGCGGTCAATATAAAAACTGGTTTTTAGATTATGCCAGTTATGTAATATTAGAACGGGCCGTACCAGCAGTTGAGGATGGACTCAAACCCGTTCAACGGCGTATACTTCATGCGATGAAGGAAATGGATGATGGGAGGTTTAATAAAGTAGCCAATATAATTGGCCAGAGCATGCAGTACCACCCACATGGTGATGCGAGCATCGGTGATGCTCTTGTTAACCTGGGACAAAAAAATTTACTCATTGAAACACAGGGCAACTGGGGCGACATTAGAACCGGTGATGAGGCTGCTGCAGCACGGTATATTGAGGCCCGGCTGAGTAAATTTGCATTGGAAGTAGCCTTCAACAATAAAACCACCAACTGGCAATTGAGTTATGATGGCAGAAAGAATGAACCTGTCACCCTGCCAATGAAGTTTCCATTGTTATTGGCACAGGGCGCAGAAGGAATTGCAGTGGGACTTGCAACAAAAATATTACCACATAATTTCTGCGAGTTAATTGAAGCTTCTACTAAATATTTACGCGGCCGAAAGTTTGAACTCTATCCCGATTTTTCAAGTGGAGGGACGATCGACGTAACCAATTATAATGAGGGCAGGAGGGGAGGGAAGGTAAGGGTTCGTGCAAAAATTGAGGAGCTGGATAAAAAGAGTATTGTTATCCGCGATGTTCCTTATGGCATTACCACAACACAATTAATTGATTCCATAATTAAAGCCAATGATGGCGGCAAGATCAAAATAAAAAAGGTAATAGATAATACAGCAGCTGAGGTAGAGATTACCGTAGAGCTTGCACCTGGGATCTCACCCGATATAACCATCGATGCCCTATATGCCTTTACAGATTGCGAGGTATCGATATCTCCCAATGTTTGTGTAATTGTAGACCATAAGCCAGCATTCCTGGGCGTTCCGGAACTATTAAAAATATCAGCCGATATCACAAGGGATTTACTTGGTAAAGAATTGGAGATCAAATTGGGTGAATTGTATGAGAAATGGCATTACACTTCTCTCGAGAAAATATTTTTTGAAGAAAAGATTTATAAGGAGTTGGAAAAAAAGCATGAGTCCTGGGAAAAAGTATTGCTGGCTATTGATAAAGCATTTGTTCCTTATAAGAAATTTTTAAACCGTGAAATAACAAAAGAAGATATTGTCAAACTAACAGAGAAGCCTGTACGAAGGATCTATAAACTCGATATTGATGAACTAACCGAACAGATACGGTCTCTCGAAGCAGAGATCACCCAGGTGAAGTATAACCTTGCCCACCTTGTGGATTATGCAGTTGCATATTATGAGGGTCTGCTTAAGAAGTATGGAAAAGATAAAGAACGTAAAACCATCATCAAATTATTTGATACCATCCAGGCTAAAAACGTAGCCATTGCGAATACTAAAATATATGTAAATCGTCAGGAAGGATTTATCGGAACCGGGCTGAAGAAAGATGAGTTAGTAGATGAATGTTCAGACCTTGATGACATTATTGCCATAACAAAAGCGGGAAAGATGAAAGTGGTAAAAGTTGCTGATAAGACTTTTATTGGTAAGGATATAATTCATGTTGCCGTATTTGAGAAGAATGATGAACGTACAACGTATAATATGATCTATACGGATGGCAATTCAGGTGTCAGTTATGTAAAACGGTTTAATGTAACCGGCATTACCAGGGATAAAGAATACGATCTAACAAAAGGAGAAGATAAAAGCCGGGTACACTACTTGAGTATTAATCCTAATGGGGAAGCTGAGGTAGTCAAAATTATCCTAAGCCCCAATTGCAGTGCACGGAATAAAGAATTTGATTTTTTATTTGAAGAACTGGATATTAGAGGGAGGGGAAGTTTTGGAAACCAGGTTACTAAATACCCTATTAAGACAGTAAAGCTGAAGGAGAAAGGTAAGTCAACGTTAGATGGCAGGAAACTATGGTTTGATGAAACCTTTGGAAGGTTGAATACCGATGAAAAAGGCACACTGCTTGGTAACTTTAGCGGAGATGATAAAATACTAGTGATTACATATGACGGCAATTATGAGATTATAGACCAGGAATTAACACAAAGATTTGATGTGTCAAATATTGCGCTCATTGAAAAATTTGACCCATTAAAGATCATTACTGCTATCTACCTGGATAAAGAAAAGCTTCAGTACAACGTTAAGCGCTTCAAAATTGAAACCACAACCATACATAATAAATTTCTGTTTATTAAGGAAGGAGAAGGAAATAAACTAGAGAAAGTGTCCACTGAGGAAGAGCCGTTATTAGTGGTTCAAAGCGGACGAGGCTCACAGATACGCAAAGCAAAATTCAAGCTTGTAAGAATGGTGGAGGTAATGGGATGGAGAGCAATTGGAAGCAAGCTAACTGATTTCTCTAAAAGCGTTGAAATGGATTGGGAAGTTAAAGGGGAAAATCCACAGAGGGAACTTTTCTGAAGCATGAGAGACGTAGCATGCTACGTCTCTACGTCTCCCATTAATTCAACATCGGATCAACTTCTTTATGTATAGCTTCCGAATAATCTTTGATCACATTGTACAAGGTATCGCGCTCTACTGGTACCCGCTTTACTTGTTTTATAAGTGAAACCAATTCACTGGTACTCATTGCCGGATTTTGTTCTTCGCTTCCAGCCATCGAATATATTTTTGTTGAGTCGTCTATTGTTCCATCAATATCATTTACACCAAAAGATAAAGCCAATTGTGCATTCTGTCTTCCCAACATCGGCCAATATGCCTTTAGATGAGGGAAATTATCAAGGTATATCCTTGCCACCGCATACATCTTCATGTCTTCAACAATTGATGATTCAGGAATATTGCTCATATCATTATTATGATTCCTGAATTTTAGGGGTATGAACGTATTGAACCCTTTTGTTTTGTCCTGAAGATCCCGAAGCCTTTTCATATGATCTACCCGGTGTGAGTAATTTTCAATATGTCCATAAAGCATCGTGGCATTGCTATGCATTCCTAATTTATGTGCGGTTTCATGGATGTCCAGCCATCCTTTTGCATCTACTTTATCTCCGGAAATAATTTCCCTAACTCCTTCGTCAAAAATTTCTGCACCTCCGCCTGGTAAAGATTGTAATCCTGAAGCTTTTAATTTTTTTAACCCTTCTTCCATTGATAAGTTTGCTTTTCGAAACATGTAATCCAACTCTACTGCAGTAAATCCCTTTATATGAAGATCAGGACGATGGTCCTTGATTTTTTCAATTAGGTCACAAAAGAAATCAAGGTTCATTTTTGGATGTACCCCACCCACAATATGTACTTCTGTGACAGGCTTTCCATCATAGCCTTTTACAATATCAACCATTTGCTGCATAGTAAGTTCCCACCCTTCATCACGGTGCGCATATAACCTGGAGTAAGAACAAAATTTGCAGGCAAATACACAGACATTGGTTGGCTCAATATGAAAATTCCGATTAAAATACGTATGGTCTCCATGTAATTGCTCGCGGATAAAATTGGCAAGAGTGCCTGAAAATGACAGGCTCGCCTTTTCAAATAACAACAAAGCATCCGCTTCTGAGATACGTTGATTATTCAAAACCTTTTCAGCTACAATCCTTAATTCCTTTTTAAATTCAGTCTTGCTGAAAAACGATTTAATCTGTTCTTTGGTCATTCATTTATTTTAGAATACAAAGTTACCTTAGTATGCAATGTAAAACAAAAGAGGCTGCCTTTTGGGTAGCCTCTTTTATTCATCATTTATTCGATCTATTGAGTTTTAACTACTCTTTCAACTACAGTTTTATTGCTATAAGTTAATTTAACTTCATAAACACCTGCAGCCATGTTACGTAGATCTACAAACTCTTCTGTATTCCCTTGTCCATTTAGATCTTTTCTCCAGACTAACTGTCCAATCGAGTTGTAAACTCCTATGCTTTGTAGGTCAACTGGTGGCAGATAGTGATGTATTTTGAAAGAAGTCGTGAACGGAACCGGATAGATCAGGTAACCCTGGTTCTTCAACCTGGCCGGCAAGGTTTTGCTGTTAATATTGATATTATCAATATATAGGTTATTTTGTTTATTGCTTTTGGCAACAAAGTAAACCTGGAAGTTCTGAGAACCAATTATAGGTGACAGATAAATCCGTGCGCTTCTCCATTCGGTTGGCTGTTGCGGAACATAAGCAACATTATTAGGATTATTCTGTCCTATAGGATTTGGTAATGTCGAAAGATCCTCACCCCATTTTTTCCAAACGGTTGTAAATGTTATACCACAATCCTGTGTAACTCTTATCTCCAGGGTATCCAATGGGAATGCAGTAGCGCCTGGATACTGGAATCCCGGACTATAAGAATAGTCAAATGAGACAAAGAATGAATCTATGCTCGCCGAGTTAGTAACTACAGGAGAGAAGAAATTGTCTATTGTATTAGCTACTGGATAGTTGAAGTTCCGTATCACCATTGAATTAGAACTATTTTTCCCCGCAAGGGTGCTTCTTTCCCATGTTATGAGATTATCAGGATTTGATATATTCCATCCATTAGGAGGGAAGAGAGGTCCTTCAAATCCTTCCACTATGGGTGCGGTCACTATTTGCGATATAGTGAATGGCTTACTTAATGTATCATTGAAAGTATACTGGTCAGTTCCTCCATTTGGTAATGAAGTATAGACTTTAAATATGTGACCACCCGGTGTAGAAGTTGCAGGTGACAAGGTAACTACCTGGGTAGAGCATTTGGCAAGGCTACCTGTATAGTTAAAGGTGGTTAATGCACCTCCATCTATAGAATATGAAATTATTGCGCTGGTTAAAACATCTGTTCCAAAGTTACCGATGGTAACAACCGGAGTGAAAGTATTTGCACACAATGTTCCGAACGG
>JADGPY010000189.1 GCA_017882205.1 Chitinophagaceae bacterium | reverse complement strand
GTATTGTTGATACGTGTTTCCGGAAGTTTGATGAGATCATTTCCAGGTACAGTATTGAAAAGATCAAGACCATTGGAGATGCTTATTTATGCGTAAGCGGCTTGCCCAATCCGGATGATCACAATGCATGCGACGTAGTATTGGCGGCCATTGAAATAAGGAATTTTATACAATCATTGCAGTCACAAAACACCGGCACAGGGCCACAATATTTTGACATTCGCATTGGCATACATTCGGGACCGTTAGTTGCGGGTGTAGTGGGAAATAAGAAATTCGCTTATGATATATGGGGTGATACGGTAAATACCGCTGCAAGGATGGAACAGAATAGTGATTCGAATAAGATCAATATATCCCAGGCCACCTATGATCTTATTAAAGATAAATTCAATTGTACAGGGAGGGGAAAGCAGCCTGCGAAGAATAAAGGATTGATAGATATGTATTTTGTAGAAGCCCAAAACTAATAACATGACACTACTGGAAAGATTGAGCAGTCCTGGTCCTAAAAGAATTCTTGCATTAGATGGCGGAGGTATCCGCGGTGCTTTAACGCTTGGGTATTTGCAAAGAATGGAGGATATACTATCAAAGCAAAGAGGGGATCCTGATTTTACCTTATCAGACTATTTTGATCTGATTGGAGGCACTAGTACCGGCTCGATCATTGCCTCAGGGTTGGCTATAGGTATGAAAGTAAAAGATCTGAAAGAAATGTATTTTAACCTCGGCCCCAAGATATTTAATAGAGGATATTCACGATGGAATATTGCTCCGGGGGGAGTAAAGAAGATCTTCAATTTACTACTTTCTAAAGCCGATTATGATGCACGACCGCTAGAAACCGAATTACAGCACCTCTTTGGTGATATAACCCTCGGCAGCGATAAAATTAAAACAGGCTTATGTATTGTAGCTAAACGTGCCGATACAAACAGTGTTTGGCCTCTTATTAATCATCCCGGAGGTAAATATTTCAATAGCGTTGATGGAAAGAATAGTGAAATTCTGTTATGGAAGGCTATAAGAGCCAGCGCAGCGGCACCAACTTATTTCATACCGCAGGTAATTGATGTGGGCGGAGGAGTTCCATCCGCCGCATTTGTTGATGGTGGTGTAAGCATGGCCAACAATCCTGCTCTGCAATTATTAATGATTGCTACCCTACATGGATTTCCTTTTCGATGGAAGATGGGAGCGGATAATTTATTTATTGTTTCTATTGGTACGGGGACTAGCAAGTTTCAAAAGCTTGCATCTGACATAACTGCGTACCAGGAATTTAAATGGGCCAGCTCCATTCCCGATATGCTAATGCAGGATGCTTCCTGGCAGAACCAGATCATTTTACAATGGTTGTCCAAATCGCCCACAGCATGTTTAATTGATGGCGAAATTGGAACCATGGAAGGAGATCTCTTAGGACAAGATACTGATGGTAAAGGACTGATTTCCTATTTACGTTATAATACATGGTTGACTAAAGATCATCTTGATGAATTGATGCATCAATCTTATACGGAGCAAAAAGTAGCCGATCTAATTGAAATGGATCACAGTGCCAACTGCCAGGAATTATATGAGATAGGGAAGAAAGCAGGTGAGAAAGAAATGCTGGATGAGCATTTCCCTGATGTATTTTCTTTATCAAATACTCAAATAAGTAATCAATAGATCAACAACTTCTAATCGATAAGAAAATATAATGTTATGACATTTGACACGAGTTCTACAGGTCCCTTATATCGCTATCCTGGTACTAAACCATTTGAAGCAAATGAATCCGAATTGTTCCGGGGAAGAGATGAAGACATCAGCAACTTATATGAATTAATCTCTTTGCAGAACCTGATAGTATTATTTGGACGCTCCGGATTGGGTAAAAGTTCTTTATTAAATGCCGGATTGATTACAAGGTTCAACATTGATCGGTCAATGATTGTTTTATTCGTTCGTTTTGGAGCATACTATGAAAAAAATATAATTACACCCTTAGAAAAACTTCGTCATAGTATTAGCACAGGGCAAGCTACAACGAATTTTATTTTTGATAAGCTGATACCAATAGAAGAGATTACCATGCACCGGCTTTGGTATTTTTTTAAGAGCTTTCAGATAGCCAACCCTGATAAACAAAAATTTGTTTTGATATTCGACCAGTTTGAAGAATTATTTACCTACCCGGAAACAGAAATAAATTTATTTAAAAAAGAACTTTCCGAACTATTATATGTAAGCGTTCCACAGCAACTTCGGAATATTCTAAAAGATAAGCTACTTCTTGATCCTAATTATCTTACCAAAGACGAGAAGGATCAACTATTCACTCCTTTGAATATAAAGATCCTATTTTCTATCCGTGCTGATAAATTGAGCCTGTTGAACAACCTGAACGATTATTTTCCCTCAATTCTAAAATTGTGCTACGAACTGAAACCTTTAAGCAGGGCCCAGGCTCAGCAGGCAATTGAAGATCCTGCAAAGCTTGCAGACAAAAACTATATATCAGCCACTTTTACTTTTACAAAAGAAGCATTAGATCTTATCCTGGATTCTCTTACTAATTCAAAAAATAGTTCGGGTAAAGATAATACAGGGCAAAAGCAGGAGATTGAAACTTTCCAATTACAGATAGTTTGTAAGTATGCGGAAAATTTAGTGATAGAAAAAGGATTGACACAGATCTCCGCATCAGACCTGGGGGACATCAAATCGATCTTTGAAAACCATTATAGAAATATTATAAGCAAGCTGGCTAAAAATAATCAACTGCCCGCACGTCGCTTAATAGAAGAAAAGCTGATAATAGATGGCATGAGGGTATCTATGCCTATACCTTTTATTTTACGTGATCCGGGAATGACAAAAGAATTGCTTGATGAATTGATCGTCACCCATATCTTACGTCCGGAACAGAACAATACCGTTGAGATAAGCCATGATACACTCATAGAACCAATCCTTAAATATTATGATGAAAGAAAAAAGCAGGAAAAGATAGATGCTGAGCTAAAAGAAAAGGAAGATCAGATCAAAAGAATCAGGGAAGAGCAGGAAGATCAATTGAAAGAACAAGCACGTCAGCAGGAACTATCAACCCAGCGACTGAAAGCAAAACGAAACAGGGTAGTGTTGATTATTTCATGCATTGCCTTATTCTTTACCATTTGCCTTGCCTATTATGCAGTAAAACAAAAAAACATTGCTGTAGAAAAATCATTGATGGCTCATGAGAAAACCTTAACTGCTGATCGGCAAAAAGAAGCATTCAGATTGATAAGTATTGCTCAAGACACAGAACAAATTGATCCAACTATCGCCTTAAAATATGCCAAACGCGCATTCGAAAAAGAGCCGGATTCATTGATCGTGCGTATTAAAGAACGAATAGAAAAAGATAATATATTTTATGATAATCTTGTGTCTGTAGCAAAAGATAATTTTATTTCCATATCTAAAGATGGATCAGTGATCATTACCGGCGACTCTGATGGAAAAGACAGCTTACGGGATATGAATGGAAAACTCAAAGCCGTTTTTAAACAGAATGGACAATTAAGAGCATTCGATATTACCCATGATGGGAAAACATTATTATTAGGTTCTAAGACAGGAAGCCTCGCATTATACAACCTGGATGGAAGCATTAAAAATTTGCCAGCCGAGCCTAAAGCAATTACTACAGCGTTATTCTCACCAGATGAACACTCTATACTCATACGTTCTGAAACCGGTGAGGCGTGGTTGTTAGATCCCGATGGGAATAAGATCCGTCAATTTACAAGTGGGTTTGTTATTTGTGCTTTATTTTCAGAAGATGGATCCATGATCGCTACAGGTTCTACGGATGGGTTAACTACAGTGTGGAATATTAATGGGACAATTAAAAAACAGTTCAGTAATATTTGGGTGGGGAATATAATGTCTCTGGCATTTTCAAGGGATAATAATTCCCTCATAACTGGCTCCTGGTCAGGTATAACAAACAAATGGATGCTGAATACATCATCAAAAGATCCTGATGCAACTATTACAAATAATTGTGCTGTAAGTTGCCTGTCGTTTGCAACTGGGTATAATAGACTAATATATATGGGAACTTATGACGGGGTTATTAAGATATGGGGACCTGATATTGATGAGAAAAACTATAATTTGATTAGTGAGTTTAAGGGCCACCGGGGAATAATAAAAAATATTGTATCGTCCGCAGACGGACAAAAATGTTTTACCAGTGCCAATGATGGCTTTGCCAAAGTATGGAATTATTAGAATGTCAAAAAGCGTATACCCTTAGTGAATTTAATAGTTGTAGATTATTAATTTTTATAAACACAAGCTCATGCCTTTAAACAAAGATGATAAATTCTGGGACTTAGTTCGTAAGCGCATAGACGAAGAAACATGCATATTGATTGTTGGCCCCGACATATCTATCTCAGATCCTACCAAATCATTAAATCAATTATTGAAAGAATACCTTGATTCAAAGACAGGTAACCAGGTTGAATATTATACAGAGGATGAATTTTTTTCTTTCAAGGATAATTCAGAAAAGGAATATGCTATAATGGACATCCAGGATTTTTATAAGCAGTTACAACCAACTGATCTTCATTTAAAAATTGCTGAAATTCCATTTCACCTGATCATTTCTGTATCACCTGATCATCTTTTAAAAGATGTTTTCGATGCAAAAAAATTAGACTACCAATTTGCCTTTTATAATAAAGAACAAAACGCAACCGCTATTCAGCCACCCACGAAGGAGAAGCCCCTTATCTATAATCTTTTTGGAGATATAGATACAGACGCATCGCTGATTTTTACTTATTCTGACCTCTTTAATTATTTAGTTCCGGCAACCGGGAAATTTGAATTGCCATTGGAACTTAAACAGCAAATACAAAAGGCAAAGCTGATTCTTTTTGTTGGGTTTAAATTCGAGAAGTGGTATTTTAAATTATTACTCCGGTTGCTTAATCTTCACGAGGATAAAATAAATAGCGCTCCACAGTTGAAAAAAGATCTACCGGCGCTGCTTAAGAATTTTTATACTGAAGAATTTAAGGTCTCTTTTTTGGAATGTACCGAAGAAGATATTATCAATAATATTTATGCTAAATGCAACGATATTTTGAGAGTAAAAAAAGCGCCAGTTCCTTTAACATCCTCAGGGTCGGAAATATTTGTAAGTTATGCATGGGGTGGAGATAGTGAGGCAATTGTCGATGATCTTTATAAAACCCTTACTGAAAAGGAATTAAATGTAATTCGTGATAAAATTGCTTTGGGCTATAAGGGAAATATTAAAAAATTCATGGAAACCATTGGTTCTGGAAAATACGTGATTGTAATAATCAGCGATAAGTACCTGAAGAGCGAAAATTGTATGTTTGAAATGCTGGAAATACAGAAGAATAAAGATGTTTATGACCGTATATTCCCCATCGTTATGACTGATGCCAATATTTACGATGAGTTAGCACGCATGACCTACTTTCAATTTTGGAGCAATAAAACAAAAGAGTTAAATGATGCCTATAGCGCCATGCCTGATAAGTCGGGGACAAATGGGATCGTGGATAAAATAAACCTATATACTGACATTCACAGGATCTTCGACCAGATCACTGTAATGCTTAGAGATATGAATACACAGACTCCTGATATGCATGAGTTAAATAATTTTTCGGAGTTAATGAAGGCAATAGATCAGCAAATGCTCAGCGATAAGAAAATATAATGTTATAAAAGTTAAAATTTTCCTAACAACATAATGCAGACAGCACTTCTTACGTTGAAGGTATCATTATCATAGTAAACCAGATCATGATGGTATCATTTTTGTTTTCCATTATCACTTGTAAACCTCAACTATGAAACTTTTCTCAGTGTGCTTATTTTCTTTGACGCTCTTTGTAAATGCATCAGCCCAAAAATTTCATTTTAACTTATTCGGAGGAATAGCGAATTACCAGGGAGACCTTCAGAACAAACGATTTACCTTTAGCCAAGCCAGGGCAGCATTTGGTGCAGGTGTTTCGTATGAACTAACGAATAAATTAATGCTTAGGACGGGTCTTACTTTCGCAAAGGTAACTGCAGATGATAAATTTAATCCGCGTGATAAAAACAGGAATCTGAATTTTACTTCTCCTATTACTGAAGGACACATTGCCGTTGAATATTATCTGAAAGATTTGAATGAATGTGCATTCTCTCCTTATATTTTTGCTGGCGTAGCGGTATATCATTTTAATCCCTATACCTATGATTCTACAGGGTCAAAGGTTTTTCTGCATCCATTAAGTACAGAGGGACAAGGTTTTTTACCGGGCAAGAAAGTATACAACCTCACACAAATTTCTATCCCATTTGGTGCTGGGATCAAACTTGCCCTTAGTGAAAATATTCATGTGGGCCTGGAGGTAGGGTTACGGAAATTGTTTACAGATTATCTTGATGATGTAAGTACAACCTATGTAGACCAGGCTCAGTTGTTGGCCAACCGGGGACAGGAAGCTGTCAGTCTGGCCTATCGTGGTGCAGAATTAAAAAATGGTGCACCTTATCCTGCGGCAGGAAGTATTCGTGGCGGCTCTAAATATAAGGACTGGTATTATTTTACTGGAATAACTACTTCGTTCCGTCTGGGTAATGGCTATGCTCATTATAGCAAACGTTCAGGAATTGGATGTCCGGCAAAGCTAAATTGATTCATAAATTAATTTTTTGCCTATCTGAACTACCTTTACAGTACAAATCGTACAATGGCCTATCGCAATCAGCAGGAATTCATTAATGCATTAGAAGTAGCAGGGGAATTAAAAAGAATAAGCACATTTGTTGATCCTCACCTGGAAATGGCTGAAATCACAGATAGGGTCAGCAAAAGCGGAAATGGAGGGAAGGCATTATTGTTTGAAAATACGGGCTATGATTTTCCTGTCCTCATGAACGCTTATGGAAGTGAGAAAAGAATGTGCATGGCTTTAGGCGTCGCACATTTGAATGATGTTACGCAGGAGATTGAAGATCTTTTTAAATTATTAGCTTCTCCCAAAGAGGGCTTGCTGGATAAATTGAAATTACTTCCCAAGCTTGGGAAATTTGCTTCATGGATGCCAAAGGTGAAATCCGGACGTGGTGAATGCCAGGAGATTATTATGAATGATCCTGACATCACTAAATTACCTGTGATCACCTGCTGGCCTAAAGATGGTGGCCCATTTGTTACCCTTCCTGTAATTCATACAAAAGATCCAACCACCCAATCAAGAAATGTAGGCATGTATCGTATGCAGGTTTTTGGGCCAAAGCTAACAGGGATGCATTGGCATAAACATAAGGTTTCGGCCAAACATTTTAATGAGTACAAAAAACTTGGCCGAAGAATGCCTGTGGCAGTTATCCTTGGCGGTGATCCGGTAT
>JADGPY010000188.1 GCA_017882205.1 Chitinophagaceae bacterium | reverse complement strand
TCTCACCGATATTCCCCAAGACCATTTTACCTGCTTCAGAAATGATCACCAGTTGTTCCTGCAGCTCCTTGTCTTTGTTTGGTCTTTTTTGTAAGAGCTGGCTGACCATCGTGATCCGGTTAAGATCGGCGCCGATATCATCATGCAGCTCTCCGGAGATCCGGCTCCTTTCTTTTTTGATTGCCCTGATCTCGCGGTACTGGATCATAATGATGGAAATAATTACTCCAAGGATCAGCAACAGTGCAAAGCCGCCGATAAGAGCATTGCGAAGCAGTTTTTGTTTCTGCACTTCTTTCAGGGCTATGACATCCTTCTTTTCCTGTTCGGCTTTTGCAATTGCCTCCTTATTATCAAACTCATACTGCATCTGGATCTGCACCGTTTTTTTTGCAGCTTCTTTGTTTACAATACTATCGCGGTAAGTAATATACATCTTGTGATGTTCGAATGCCTGTTTAAAGTTATTTTGCATACTATCAACCAATGCTAATCCGTGATAGCCGTCTCTAATACAGTCCAGTTTACCAATCTCTTTAGCAAGTGATAATCCTTTATTCAGATAACCCGATGCCTCACTTGTTTTTTTCAATTTTATATAATCTTCTCCGATATAAATGAAACAGACAGCCATCAAACCTCTATCACCGATTCTTTCAGTGATTTCTAAGGTAGCCAGATAATTGTTTAAAGCTTCGGTATAATTGTTTTTTTTGTTATTAATAATTCCGATTCCAAGGTAAGCATAAGCAATACCGGTTTTATCTCCGATTTCCTGTGAGATTTTTAAAGCTGCAAAAAAATTCTTTAAAGCTTCGGTATAATTGCCTTTATTACTATATGTTTCCCCGATGTTGTACAGATTAATAGCCTTCCCCATCTTATCACCTAATTCTTCGTTTATTTTTAATGATGCGAAATGATTTTTTAAAGCTTCGGCATGATTTCCCTGATCCTCATAAAAAAGTCCAATGTTGTTGTACAATTTAGGTAAGGTTGATTTATCCTGAGTTTCTTCGGCGATTTTAAATGAAGCCAAATAATTCTTCAATGCTTCGGGATAATTGTTTTGATTATAATAAACCAAACCGATGTTCATTAAGTCTAAAGCTTTATCCTTTTTATTACCCAATTCTTCGTGTATTTTTAATGATGCGAAATTATTTTTTAAAGCTTCAGCAAAATTGCCCTGATTCGCATAAATACCTCCGATATTATTGTAAGTACTTGCAATTCGTCTAAGCATATTTATTTTGCTTCCGGTTTTTTCTGTACCGATACCTTTCTTGAGAAGTTGTTCATATATTATTAATGCATTATTGTAGTTTTTCAACGCCTTTTCATAATTTCCAAGATTTGTTGATGAATTGCCAATAATATAATATGCAGTGGCAACTCCCATTTTATAATTTAATTTTGTTGAAAGCGCCAACGCTTCATTCGCAATATAAATTGAAGTATCGGGGTTATTGTCATATAATTCATTAGCAATATTTAAATAAGCAGAGACAATTCCCATTGTATAATTTAATTTAGTTGCAAGCGCCAGCGCTTCCCTGGCAAAATAAGTTGAAGTGTCGGGATTATCATTTCGTAATTCATAAGCAAGAGCATTCAGTGTTTTTATTTTAGTGGTATCCTCTTTGGCAGTTTTTAAAACGGTCAAGAGGGAATCAATTTTTTTTGGTCCCTTTTTTTGAGCATAGGATTGGTTCATTAAGAAGACAATGATGATAAGGAGGAAGAGCGCTTTTTTCATTGGGTGGTTATAAAGTGATGTCAGATGCCGGTTAGAAGATAGAAAATAGTAGAAAGTAGATAGTAGATAGTAGGAAGCAAATAGAATATTCTGAGTCGATATTCGTAGGTTCAATTCTTGCGATATGATATAATAAGGAGGGTCAGAGGAACATTACCATTAATGCAAGGCTGTCTAAAAACCTCCCGTAGTGAATTATGATTAGGTAAATGTACGACTGAATTTATCAAATATTTATAAAATGGACATAATTTGTTACAATCATAATCAAATGGGAAATCTGCCAGCCGGAATGCAGGTGGTAAAATGCAAAATGGCGAAACAGTTTTCGTTATTTTTATTTGGCGGCAGTCACTAATTCTTTCATGGTATTTGGCACAGCAATAATTTCCTTTGTGTTTGCATTGAGCAAAACCATTACCGGGGTTGCTAATATATAATAATCATTTGCTACCTTGCTGCGGATGCCTTCCTCAGCCCGCAGGTGCTTCCATCCTTTCAGCCTTCTGGAAATTTCCTTTCTTTTCGAAGTAAGACAATTTGTATCATTCAGGTAGGGCTCCAGGATTTTCATTCCTGACGGTATGTTATTGGTTTCGTAACCCCTGTAAAAATATTCCACCATCCAGCCATAAACCAGCGGATGGCCACTTTGAGTGGCTATTCTAATCTGATGGATACTTTAGCAAATAATTGAAGATCTACTGGCCATCCCTATAAAATAATCAAATAATCAATCCTGGACGCAGCGGCCCGAAAAACCGTAAGGCTTGGTGAAGTAGTCACGGTACACGTTCTCGACATTGCAGTTGAGGTACCGGGCCCAGGTGTTTGAGGCACCGTACTGCGACGACGACCAGAAGCCGGCGGTGAGGGTAAGATTGCTGAAATTGCCATTGCTGTACCGGTAGCCGCCCGGAAGGGCAGTGAATCCGCTGCTGTTGGTAGCACCGGTATTCGGAGCAGCCCAATGCGCATATCCTGCTTCCTTCATTTTTCCGCCGGCTACACTTTCACCTCCTAAAAAGGTGGTTAGCGCAGTCCATTCACCGTCTGTAGGGATATGCCAACCTGTTGGACAAATTCCCTGCTCTCCTGGTGTTGTCGATCCTTGCATCATCTCATCCCATTGGTATAAGCCCGCCGTAAATATCACAATTACTTTCCAGATCATTATAGCAGTATTTTTCTATAATGCCATTTGTGGCATTTTGGTTTTGCGAACTATTAATACGAGCTCCTACATTCAAATTCTCCTTAAACCAACATTGGGGGCCGATCTGAACCGTATTGTATGTTTTCCCATCCCGTGGATCGGTGATGGGATTATCACATGAAAATGGGGTAATGGTTCCTGAACCATATAATATTTCCTTCCATACATTGGCACTGGCAACATATACATAAAATTTATCGTCAGTGGTGCAAAATACAAACAAACCATTTGCAGGGGTTGTTATTGCGGAAATCTGGTTCTGGGTCATACGGGGTATTAACATACCTTTAGAATTGGATTTCACATCCAACATCGCTGAAGGGTCAGGCAGGGAATTATCGGTATTGATTCCAAACTGTGCCAACAGTAAGTTACTATTAAATAGTAGCATAACGATAAAAAAGGATAATTTTTTCATGGATTAATTTTTTAAAAAAACACTCAATCGGTATGCTGTATCTGGTTACAATAAATAATCAAACAGATCAAATTGTCACTCTCTGAGGCAGAGCAGCGAAAAGCTGTACGTTTTGGCGCTCTTGTTCATGCTGCTGTTTCCTCAGTTGACGCACTTATTGTTTAATGATTTTCGCACTTGCCGCCTTGCTGCCGGAAATGACCCGGATAAAATAGATTCCTGCAGGTCTGTCTGACAATGAAAGTTCCCGCTTTCGCTCTCCGTTAAGCACTGTAGTCAATATTTTTTCACCCTGCATTCCAAAAACCTCCACATTCGCAATGGAGGACGCGCAATCTCCATTTAATTCAAGAATAAAGTTCCCGGTTGTAGGATTGGGATATACTTTAAAGAACGTGGAAGCAAATGAAGGTATCGAAAGTTTTTCAAGGCTATCGGGTTCTGACTGATTTGCAATAATACTGGGAGCAAGTCCACCGACACCACAGCATACGCCGGTGGCGATGTAACCGTGCATGTATCCACCTGACTCAACACTGGTGCCAGGTAAATAATTGATTGTCTGTCCTGCAATCATGGTTACACTCCCGCCATTCTGAACTATAAAAGTCGTATTACTACCGGCTACTGTGATGGTTTGAGTGGCAGTGTAACAATTGTTCTGGCCATTTAAAACAGTTATATTCGTAACCGATACCTGAGCGGGGACAATAACTACCGATACGCTTTTACTTTGAGCCGGACCAGGACCGCAGGAATTATTGGCTGTAACGGTTATATTCCCACCGCTTGAGCCTGCTGTTGCGTCGATGGATGTCGTGGCAGAACTACCGCTCCAGCCCGAGGGCAAGGTCCAGGTGTAAGAAGTTGCTCCAGTCACTGATGAAATGCTGTAGGTATTGGTTGTCCCCTGGCATACCGGTGTTGGACCGGAAATAGTACCGG
>JADGPY010000003.1 GCA_017882205.1 Chitinophagaceae bacterium | reverse complement strand
TCAGGAATTCCCTGGCAAGGATAAGGTATGAATCCAGATCGGCGGATGCAAGCGGTTTGATTTTTTTAGAATTCTGTACGATTGTATTGATCAATGCATCATCTTCCTTTGCCTTAGCGTTTTAAGTAAATGAAATAGAATTCTGCGGGAGTACTATGTCTTTTTCATTTTCCTGCGGAGCTGCAATTGATGGATCTAATTTAAAGTTTCCAATTCCTTGCAGTGTAAGTTCTTTATTGTTAAAAAGGTGTAAAACCAGTATCTGCTCAATTTTCACTTTCTATTGTTTAATCTGGGCAAACCTACCCATAAAAGTTGGAAATCTGAACTTTTTAGGTATCAGGTATCAGGTATCAGGGAAACCGTTTCTGCTGATACCTGAAACCTGATACCCGATAACTATCTTTGCACTTTATGGCCATATTACACAATCGTATTTCTCAAAAAGAGCTTAAAGAGAAGCTATACCTGGACACTGAACCTCGTACCACCTTGTCATTTTATCAATACGCTAGGATTAGTGATCCCAAAGCCTTCCGTGATGAATTATATAAAAACCTGGACGAGTTAAAAGTATTTGGCCGGATCTATGTAGCCCACGAGGGTATAAATGCCCAGTTGAGTGTTGCTTCTCCGGCTTTTGAAGCATTGAAATCTTATCTGTGGTCAATTCCTTTTTTAAACAACGTAAGACTGAACATTGCCGTAGATGATGATGGGAAAAGCTTTTGGGTATTAAAAGTAAAAGTTCGTGAGAAGATCGTTTCGGATGGCATCTCTGATCCTACTTTCGACATGAGTAAAAAAGGAAAATACGTTGATGCAAAGGAATTCAATACACTTTCTACCGATCCTGGAACCATCGTGGTAGATATGCGTAATCATTATGAATATGAAGTAGGTCATTTTGAAAATGCCATTGAAGTGCCTTCAGATACTTTTCGCGAACAATTGCCCATGGTCGTAAATATGTTGCTGGATAAAAAAGATAGCAATATCATAATGTACTGCACTGGCGGGATTCGTTGCGAGAAGGCCAGCGCGTATATGCTCCATAGTGGATTCAAGAATGTATTTCACCTTGAAGGAGGAATTATTCAGTACGCTAATAAGGTTAAAGTGGAGGAACTTGAGAATAAATTTAGAGGTAAGAATTTCGTGTTTGATGATAGGCTGGGAGAGAAGATCGGGAAAGAGGTGATCAGCCATTGTCACCAGTGCGGGGTTGCTTGTGATGATCATACGAATTGCAAAAATGATGGTTGCCATCTACTCTTTATTCAGTGTGCAAGCTGCGCTGAAAAGTATAGTGGATGTTGTAGTACGGAATGCCAATCCATTTATAATATGCCTGAGGGTGAGCAGAAGGAACTGAGAAAGGGAAAGATGAATGGGATAAAAGTGTTTAATAAATCCAGGGAACGTAGACATAGTTTATAGTTGCCGCGAGGGCATGCTTACTTGCAAATTTCGTTTCCAGTTTGTATATTTCCTAAGTTTTATTTTTTCTTTAACCAAAACAAACTAATTATGAACACAGAAGTATTTAATCACATTCCATGGCTACATGTACTGGTGGCTGCTGTTGGTTATTTTTTACTGGGTAGTATTTGGTATTCTTTTTTATTCCAGAAAAAATGGATTGCCTATTCAGGAGTTAATGTGAATGATCCCAATGCAAAAAAAGGAGTTGCAGGTATTATGTTCATTTCCTTCATCCTGATGTTTATTTGTAGTATTGGACTTTCCATTCTCGAATGGAAACTGCAAATCGGTTCTGCTATGGCAAGTGTTAAATTGGGGCTGCTTACCGGGGTATGTTTTTCATTAACTGCCATCAGCATTTCCCTGGTTTATGAAAAGAAACCCTTCGGACTTCACCTAATCAATGGTGGATATAATATTTTGGGGAACGTAATCGCTGCGGTGATATTGGCATGCTGGCATTAAGTAGAGACGTAGCATTGCTACGTCTCTACATAGAATCAAACCTTTGTCACCTTCATTACATTTGTAGGCAGATGTTGATCGACGGGGGTGCTACCTGTGTTTACCACCACATCTCCTTCTTTTAGAAAACCTCTTTCTTTCAGAATGTTTATCTCATCAAAAATAATATCATCAAGACTTTCTTCTTCCTGGTAAAAGAATGCCCGAACCCCCCAGCTAAGACTTAGTTGATTAATCAGGCTTCTTTCTTTACTAAAAATGTATAACAATGATTTAGGCCGGTAGCTGCTTAGCATAAAACCAGTGTAACCACTTTGGGTCATACCTATCAATGCATCGGCATTTACGTCACTGGCCATTTTACAGGCGCTGTAACATAATGCATCACTTAAGAAAGATGGTGAATGTGGTTGTGGTGCAAGAATATCATCACGATCATAATCATAGGCAGTTTTTTCGATCTCAAGAATGATCTTGCTCATCGTTTCGACCACAAGAGTAGGATGCATACCTGTAGCAGTTTCTCCACTTAACATGACTGCATCAGCACCTTCCAGCACTGCATTGGCCACATCTGTGATTTCACTCCTGTTTGGCTTTATGCGATCGATCATACTCTCCATCATCTGGGTAGCCACTATTACGGGCTTCGCTCTATGCATGCATTTCCTGATGAGTTCTTTTTGAATGAGTGGAACTTTCTCCACTGGCAGTTCTACTCCAAGGTCACCCCGCGCGATCATGATCCCATCACTCTCAATAATGATGTCGCGAATATGAGTAAGCGCTTCAGGTTTTTCAATTTTGGCGATCACTTTAGCTTTGCTGTTGTGCTCTTTCAAAATTGTTTTTAGAACGGTAATATCTTTTACTTCCCTCACAAATGAAAGTGCGATCCAATCAACATTTTGAGTAATAATAAAATCAAGATCTACCAGGTCTTTTTCAGTAAGGGCAGGCAAAGATATTTTGGTATCAGGTAAGTTGAGTCCTTTTTTTGAAGATAAGATCCCACCTATGACTACCACTACCTGTACATCGTTATTGGGCATGATTTCAACAACACGCACCTCAAGTTTTCCATCATCGATCATGATTAAGTTCCCGATCTTTACATCAGAGTGAAGGTTTGGATAGCTTACGTAGATCCTTTCCATCGTACCAATACACTTCTCATTAGTAAAAGTAAGTAGGTCACCAGGGTTGACCTCAAGTTCATTATTTTCGATCTCACCTACCCTCAATTTTGGTCCTTGCAGATCAGCAAGGATGGCAATGTTATAGGGTTCTGTTTTATTTATCTGTTTTATTAATTCGATGATCCTGGCCTTATCTGAGTGCGAACCATGTGAAAAATTTAACCTGAATACATTGACACCTGCCTTTACAAGATCCAGTAACTTATCATAAGTATCACATGCGGGACCAACAGTAGCAACAATTTTTGTTCTTTTGATTGAATGTTCGATACCTGCCTGCTTATCCATGTTCCTATGCAGGTATTTTCCAATATTTCTTGACATTTTGTAGTTATAGTTTTTAGTTCGTTAAAATCTTCTAAGATGAAAGGATCTTTACGATCTTCATCCACTCCTCGCTGATGCGTTGTTTCTTTTTAACTGCTTCATTTAGCGGGATATAGTGCATCCTATTATTCAGTATTCCCACAAATATATTATGCCGGCCCTCTATGAGGCATTCTACTGCCGCATACCCCATACGGCTGGCAATCAACCTGTCAAAGCAACTTGGAGAGCCACCTCTTTGAATATGACCTAATATACATACCCGAACTTCCTGCTGAGGCAAACGATCCTGAATAAACCTGGCTACTTCATTGGCACCACCAAATTCCTCGCCCTCAGCAACAACGATGAGGTTTACCAACTTTTCCCTGCGTTCCTTTTCTGCCAGCCCCTTAATAACATCTTCAATTACAGTTTTTCTTTCAGGGATTAAAATATTTTCAGCTCCGGTAGCAATACCGCTGTGTAATGCAATGTAACCAGCATCCCGGCCCATAACTTCAATAATAAATAACCTGTCATGTGCCTCAGCAGTATCCCGGATCTTGTCAATCGCTTGCACAGCTGTATTTACTGCAGTATCAAAGCCTATTGTAAAATCCGTGCCAGCAATATCTTTGTCAATTGTACCAGGCACTCCAATACATGGAATATCAAACTCATTACTAAAGGCTTGTGCACCCCTAAAGGAACCATCACCGCCAATAATCACCAATCCGTTAATCCCATACTTCACCAGGTGATTATAGGCTTTCTGTCTGCCTTCTTTGAGATAAAACTCTTTAGAACGTGCTGTTTTAAGTATTGTCCCACCGCGTTGGATAATATTGGCAACGCTTTTGCTTTCCATTGGAATAATGTCGCCATCCACCATTCCGGCGTAACCGCGAAGAACGCCAAACATTTCCAGGCCATAATAGGTGCCTGTTCTAACCACCGCTCTTATAGCAGCGTTCATACCCGGCGCATCACCCCCGGAAGTGAGTACCCCGATCTTTGTAACCTTTTTAACCATCTTTAAAGAAACGCAATTTCCTGCAATTAGCCTTAGATGAATAATAAATGTGTCAAAAGTACACATTTTAAGATTAAACATTATTTTCAGCTTGAATTTTAATTGTTCTACTTTCAGTATAAATAAATAAATATGGTTATAAAATTTGTTATTATGCTTACCTGCGCTGTTTGCACCGTTATGCCCTTAATTAGTCAAATCCAATACCCATTAACAAAAAAGGGGAGCCAGGTTGACAATTATTTTGGACGAACCATCCCTGACCCTTATAGATGGCTTGAAAATGAGAATAGCCAGGAAACCGGGGAATGGGTGACTGCGGAAAATAAGGTTACCGGGGATTATTTATCAAAAATCCCGTTCAGGCAGAAGATCAAAGCAACACTCGAAGGAATGTGGAACTATCCCAGGTACAGTTCACCATTCAGAGAAGGCCAATTTTATTATACCTATAAAAATGATGGTTTGCAGAATCAAAGTATTCTGTACCAGCAGAAAGGGCTGGATGGAGCTCTTGAAATATTTATCGATCCAAATAAAATGACTAAGGATGGTACGGCGGCCGTTGGAAGACCTTCATTTAGTAAAAATGAAAAATATGCAGCATACACCATCGCTGAAGCCGGGAGCGACTGGGAGCAAGCATTTGTAAAGGATGTTGCTAGTAATAAGCAAATGCCTGATAAACTTGACAGGTTGAAATTCACGGGTCTTTCATGGAAGGGAGAGGATGGATTTTATTATAGCCGTTATCCTGTTTCCGATGAAAAAACAAAGATGATGGATCAAAACCAAAATCAAAAATTATATTATCATAAGTTGGGAACGGCACAAACTTCCGATACCCTGGTTTATGAAGATAAACAGCATCCGCTAAGATTTGTTGGTGGCTATCTTACAGAAGATGAACGATTTCTAATAATTCACCAATCTGAAGGAACCAGTGGAGCAGAAATATGGGTTCAGGATCAGAGATCAGGGCAGAAGGATTTTACTTTATTGATAAAGGGTTTTGATACGGAGGCATCTGTTATTGATAATGATGGAGCTAACCTGCTGGTGAAAACCAATGCTGGCACACCGAATTACCAGGTGGTTTCTATTGATCCAAATAATCCATCCAAAGAGAATTGGAAAGTGATTATTCCTACCAGGAGTAAGTTACTTGAAAATGTGGGCACAGCAGGGCATAGACTATTCCTCACCTATCTTGAAGATGCATCCAGCAGGGTATATCAAACGAGTTATTCCGGGATTCTTGAAAGGGAAATAAAATTACCTGGAATTGGATCTGCCAGTGGGTTCAGCGGAAAAATTAATGACGCAGATGTTTTTTACGAATACACTTCCTTTAATCAGCCCACAATTATTTTCAGGCAAAATATAACTACAGGAGCAAATTCCATTCTTCATAAAAGCGAAGCAAAAATTGACGCTGATAATTTTAAAACGCTGCAAACTTTTTTCACCAGTAAGGATGGCACAAAAGTTCCTATGTTCATTACGTACAAAAAGGGTATGCAACTGGATGGTAACAACCCTACCCTCGTAACAGGGTATGGAGGCTTTAACATTCCTGTTACACCTTCGTTTAGCGTAGGAAATGCATTCTTTCTTGAACAAGGGGGAGTGTTTGTGGTTGTTACGTTAAGAGGGGGTAGTGAATATGGTGAAGACTGGCATAAGGCAGGAATGTTGCTAAACAAGCAAAATGTTTTTGATGATATGATTGCTGCGGCTGAATTTCTTATCTCAAAAAAATATACGAACTCACAGAAGTTGGCCATTCGCGGTGGCAGTAATGGCGGATTATTAGTGGGCGCGGTAATGACTCAAAGACCAGATCTCTTTAAAGTAGCCATTCCACAAGTTGGTGTACTGGACATGCTTCGTTACCACACTTTCACTATTGGTCATGCCTGGGCTACAGAGTATGGAAGCAGTGACAAGAAAGAAGATTTTCAAAATCTCATTAAATATTCTCCGTTACATAATTTAAAGCCCGGTATTGCATATCCTGCAACTTTAGTTACTACAGCGGATCATGATGATCGTGTTGTGCCGGGCCATAGCTTCAAATTTGCTGCAACTCTTCAGGCTGATAATGCGGGGCCAAATCCAACACTGATCAGGATTGATTCAAAAGCTGGTCATGGAGGCGGGAAACCTACCAGCAAAGTTATCGAGGAACAAGCCGATATCTGGAGTTTCGTGATGTTTAACCTGGGAATGGAGTATAAGGAACAAACGCAATGAGAGTTGAATTAATTGGGAAAATTTGATTGAAACGCCGATCCTTACTTTACATCCGGCTCGGCACCCTTATCCCAAGTAATTTCATTCCGCTTTCAATTATGTTTGAGGTCATTTTTGCTATTTGTAATCTCAGGTGTTTTTTTTCTTCCGATTCAGCATTTGCAATGGAGTGTTCGGTGTAAAATGAGTTAAATGTTTTTGCAAGATGAAAGATGTAATTGGCGATGATGGAAGGATTTAATTCTTCTGCTGCCTGTTCAAGTATGATCGAATATTGCTCTAATTGGATGATGACTGATTTTTCGAGTGGAGCGATCGGGGCGCTTCCAGCGACCTGAGCGCTAAGGGGGTTAGGGTGCTGGTTGGCATTAGCGTTCAGGTCGCTGGAAGCGCCCCGACCGCTGGTATCGGTAATCTTTCTTAAAATCGATTGAATCC
>JADGPY010000187.1 GCA_017882205.1 Chitinophagaceae bacterium | reverse complement strand
TTATTTCTGTTTCAGTAGTAAAAATTTTCTTTTGCCAGAAGGCACTCGTTGTTTCCCGCATAAGCACATAAAATCCCTTAACTCTTCCTGTTTTTGGAGTTTTCCAGCTTAATAGGGTTGAATTAGAAAGATTTCTAACCTCTATTTTAACCGAATCAGGCATTTGAGGGCCTTTAGCGAGATTGGCGAGATTACATAAATTAAGCGCTGTATTTTTCCGGAGATATTCAAAATCTATATGCTCTAACTGATCTCCATATTGAATGTTATTTTCCATTCGAACATCCTGATGCTGACGCGTAAAGTTTTCATTCATCTCTGTAATGCGCACTGCAGCATATCCGTGTTGCACATAGGGGGTATGATCACCACCTCTTAAAAAGCGATCATTTCTATAGATCATTACTACCTGCAAATTATCTACATAACGCTCACCAGTCTCCTTAACATATCTCGCAAGCTGCCTTGATTTTCCATCATTTTCCAAACCAAGGCTTCTTATTGCCGCAGCAGTTTTATCCGTCTCAAATGCAGGCAATCCTTCACTAAACACACGAACTTTAGTATTATCAATGATTTTAGTATCATTGCTGTTATTACTTCCCATTATATCGTTGTTCAGCACTGCTTCAATATTCCAATTTTGCTTTTTTGCTTTTTCGCTCATGAATGTTGATCCGAGCAATCCTTGTTCTTCTCCACTTACTGAAACGAATATCACAGTTGCCGGAAAATTGTGCCTGCTCATGATTCTTGCGCATTCCATAACAGCTGCTGTGCCACTGCCATCATCATCCGCACCAGGTGCATCCCCAGTTCTATCCATTACATTAGTTCGCATATTATCAAGATGTCCACTAATGATGAAAATTCGATTGTCTGCTGGATCTGTTCCTTTAAGAGTGGCCATCACATTTCCCAACAATAATGGAGCATCGACTCTTTTACCGTCTGGCTGCAAGGTAGTAGTATCAATAAATGCTGTTAAACGACCGTTAGATTGAGAAGATATTTGATTAAACCTCTGCAGCACCCAATTTCTGGCAGCACCGATCCCCCTGTTTGGATCTGTTTGAGTACTTAAAGTATTGCGTGTACCAAATGAGACCAGTTTTTGTATATAAGAATGAAGGGAATCAGATGAAACCTCCTTTACCATTTGTTCGATCTCCGGATCCCTTTGTACGATAGTTTGTGCAAAGATGTTTTTAGAACACAGTAAAAATGCAAGCAGGAATATATTTCTCATGGAGTATAATTGAAATTAAATATACAGAATTCATGGTTGAATATAACCCAAGAGTTAGAAGCCCTGGGTTAGGATCAAGGTTTTGGCTTTGAGATAAAAAATATCCCAAGGCTTTAGCCTTGGGATGCTGGTGTATCACTTTTTAAATTTAAACTATCATTAATTAGTTTCCTGCAGGTCTCTGACGACGCATCATAGCGGGTTCAAGCTCATCTTTGTACCTTTTATACTGTGCTTCAGTAAGTGTCAATTTAAATTTCTCATCTCTTGCATTGTTAATCTTATCCATATCTGCTTTTTCGGGTTGAGTTCCTGGTGCAAGACCTTCTCTTAGTTTAGCCATCGCCTGACCACTTTCCAGGTAAGCTGCTTCAACATTTTTTTGTTGATCGGCCGTTAATTTTAAGCTATCAGTTAGCCTTTGTGCCATCATTTTAGCGCGTTCTTCAGGTGTACGACGGTTTCCCTGGGCTTGTGTGTTAACCATTATTGCGAATAACATCACGAGTAACACTGTAATTTTACGTTTCATTTATGTTGTTTTTAGTTTTTACTAGTTTAGCAATATATGCATTTTAGACGCGATTACCCGCAAATTCCTGCGTTTGTCATTTTGCTTTTGGGGCGGGTTTTCTGAAATGTTGGGTCATTTTTGCAATCACATTGTTAAATGAGGAATCAAATTTCGGCAATTGGGCAGGAGTGCAGAGATTTCTCACATTTTTAAGGTGTTTGAACATTTGTATATCGAGTGAGATCTGTTTTTCGCCTATAACAGCAGCGGCTTTGTTAATAACCGAATCTGGTACATTCACATACAACAAATTGTAAAAGCTATCCTTTGAATTGTGAACAGACTCAAAAACAGGTTTCATTTTATCCATGTGCTCCGTACGGAGTTTATCATATTCATCCAGTTGTTGCTGATCAAATCCAATATCACTTTTTAGGAAAGTTGCAATCATATCCTTATGAGGAACATGATCCTTTTTTGTTCCATTGCCTAAGGCAAGGAAAAAAATAAGCATTGCAATGTTCGAAATCAATAAAAAAATGATAATGCCTACCAGTGATTTGTTTTTCGTAATGGGATCCATCAGGGTTTGTTATTTTCAATATCATAAAAAGAATTAGTTACTACCGAATATTCTTCTGTACTGGCAACATCTGTTTGATCATTGTTGCTGACCGACATTGTGTGAGAATAGATTGCGAACAGGTTTAGAATCAATACCAGGGATATACCAGCAAATGCAATTCCAGGCCTCGAAATGAGTGCAGATATTCTATCCCAAAAAGTAAAATGGGCTGCTTCCAGACGTGCCCTTACCCTGGTATAAAAAAAAGGCTTTGGCTCGGCTTTTTTAATGCCATCAAGGATGTTAAGAACTTCCTCAATTTTATCCGGTGATGAATTGTTTTGCATGGTATATTTTAGACGAGAAAATTAGTCAAATCCTTTGGTACTTTAGGTATTGATAGAGTAATAATTTTGCAATTTCTTTCTTAGGTTCATCTTTGCACGATGCAACAGTGAATCTACTGCGGATTCGGACATGTTCATTATTTCACTTATTTGTTGATAACTCAAGCCTTCAATCTTATTTAACACAAATGCTGTATTTTGATTTTCTGGCAATTCTGCTATTGCTTTGAATAGTGTAACTGCATCTTCTTTCTTCTCAGTTGCAACCCCCGGATGAAAAAAATCAGGAGGATCATTAACCAACTCATCGTTTTTCCCAAATAGACTTTCTACAAAGGCAAAACGTTTCTTTCTCTTTTTTCGCCGAAGATGGTCTAACGATCTTGTAACTGTTATCCGGTAAATCCACGTGGAAAATTTAGATTCTCCCTTAAAGGTACTGATGGATTCATACACCCGCACAAACACTTCCTGGCTTATATCTTCAGCATCTTCCTGGCTTTGAACAATGCCCAATGCAGTATTATATACCATGTCTTTCCAGGTATCAACGATTGTTTTAAAAGCCGACTCATCTTTTTGTTTAAGTAGCTCAATTAATTCCCATTCAGTCAAGAGAAAGTTATTTAATACTAACGAAATTCATCCGGACGCCGTAAATTGGCTGCCCTGGCAGCTGCCGTACCAAAATTTTTCAATTTATAGCTGAAAGTTAGCATAAAATATTGTTGAAGAACCTGATTTTGTACATCTTCCACATATGCAGCGTCTGTATTTCGGGTTATGCTTTGGTTTTGTTTCAAAATATCGAACAGAGATAATTTTAATTCCCCATTCTGATTCTTCAGGAATTTCTTCCCTACTGATGCATTCCATAACCAATAATTCTGATTGAATCCATCCGTAAGTCCTCTATAATATTGATTGGTCACATCAGTTTGAACAAACCATCCTGTCTTAGATAAAAAGTTTCCAGAGAAACCTCCTGTCTGCGTAAAATAATTATTATTTAGCTTAGGTTGAATACTATTTGTAATATTATTAATATTCGCTGAGTAAGAAATAGTAAAATCAACGTATTGGCTTATGTTGCTTGAAATTACCGCTCCAAGATTATAACTCCAGGATTTTGAAATATTGCTCAGATTATTAATTAACCCAGGTGTGTTCGAATAACTAATTCCTGCATTCCAGTTTAAGTTAGATTTGATAAATTTTATAGGCATTCCAAAGGTAAAAAATGAACGGGCGCTAACATATCCATTCAAGTTTACAGGCTTTGAAATCTGGGAACCCTTAAAGAGGGTATCAGTTCTGGAAAGAACAGAGTCCCTGGAAGCTGTAAATGTGGCATTTGCAACATAGTCATTGGTCGCTTGTAAAAACAAATTACCAAAAAAGCTTTGCCCTTTTAAAGTATTCGTATAGGTATACCTGGTGATCAGGTTATTAGTGAACTGTTGTTTAAGGTCAGGATTTCCTGTGCTGAAAAATAAAGGATTTGAATTGTTTATTACATTTTGCAGTTGTGTTATAGACGGAGGATTTGTTGATGTTCGATAAAAGAAACGCACATTGCTTTTTGCAGATAGCTTTAACCTTGCCATGATATTAGGTAAAATGTTGCTAAATGTCTTATTAACAGTTGTTACGAAAGGAAACTGCTCATCACTGTTTAGTGTGGCATATTGATAAGAAACTCCTGCCGAAATCTGGTTATCTCTATCCCCATATCTATAGGTCACTCCACCATTTTGTGTGTTAAAGTGATTGGTAAATTTATTACTGAGACTGGTATCCAGGAATGAATATTTTCCGCTGCCATAATCATATTTAAAAGTTTCCTGGTCCGCTTTGCTCGTTGAAAATGAGGGATTATAATTTAACTGCATTTGACCTTTCTTTCCTACTGGTTCTGTATATGCCAGGTTGAAAGAAATTTGATGCCCATCAGTGAGTTGGTCAGAGAACTGATTTAAGGAGTCATTCTGATTAAAAAGAGTTTTAAAGTAGACATTCTGAGCAGTCACATAATTATTTGCCTTTTTATTATTGAGCGAAGTATTCATGCCAATAGAGATAGTTCTTCCTTTTTTCGCAAATGAATGCCTAAAAAGAATCCCATTGCTAATGTTATAACCATTTGAGGTAGTATTAACATTGTTAATAGTTTGACTTATCATTTGACCTGTAACATATTTATTAATACCAGTGACACTTGATCCGGAAGTATTGCTTTGAAAGCTAAGGTTTGGAGTTATTATTAATGAATTTAACGAATCTATCTTATACTCTAATCTTAGGTTAACCCGGTTATTATAATTGTTGTTTGAGCTTTTAGTATTCTCATTATATAAGATAGCTGAATCAGGATTTGGGTTAAAGTACGTTCTACTGGTGATTTGTGAATTTGGAGTATTGCTATTGTTGAAGAAGTAACTTCCTGATACCGTAAGTTTTTTACCAAAAAGATTGGAATAGTTGAGTCCAAAAGCATTGGTGGTGCTAATACCACTTTGGGCCCCAACCAAAAAATTACTTTGATTTCCTCCAAATCCTCCAGCACCACCAGGTTGGAAGCCACCGCCTCCACCTCCGCCACCGCGCTGTCCACCACCACCCCGTTGTCCTCCACCACCCCTGTTTTGGCTGCTGGTAACACCCAGCAGATCCTGAGATGAGAAATTTTGCTGATTTACATTATTAAACAATCCTACCAGTGAAATTCGCCGGTTTCCTTTAAAAAAGCTAACATTACCCCCCGCAGAATACCTGTCATCAGTGCCATACCCTGCATAGGCTCTTCCAAATTGGCCATTTCGCATATTAGCCTTGGTAACTATATTAATAGCCTTGGTTGAACTGCCATCATCAAATCCGGTAAAGGCAGCCTGGTCACTCAGCTTATCGAAAATCTGAATCTTATCAATCACTTCTGAAGGCAGATTACGCAAAGCTGCCGTAGCATCATCGCCAAAAAATTCCCTTCCATCCACAGTGACCTTTTTTACAGTTTCCCCATGAGCGGTTACAGTGCCGTTATCTACAGTAACCCCAGGCATTTTTTTAAGAAGATCTTCAGCATTGGCATCTGGATTTACTTTAAACGCATTGGCTGAATATTCGACAGTATCCTGCTTTTGCTTCACTGGTGGCGCAGATCCGATTATAGATATGGTATTTAACACTTTAGCGGCCTTAGGAACAGATACAACATGAAGATCAACTAAGGTATCATTTACCAAAACAGGCATTTTGTAACCTTCATACCCAATTGATGTTACACTAAGAATATAATTGCCATTTTTAACCCCCAGGAACACAAAAGCACCTCTTCTGGTAGAAACCACGCTAAACGCTGTAGATGAATCAGATGCTTTCAATAGTTTGACGGTCGCTCCACTTAGGGGCGTTTTGTCAGATTCGTCTGATAATACTCCTTTTACAGTTTGTGCTGATACAATGTTAAAAGAAAAAACCAGGAAAATTATTGTTAATGTAAGATATAGCTTCATAATTTTTGAATTCGCTAGTGATAAGACGCCCGACAAGGCCAAAACCTGCGAAATAATCCCAACAAAAATGTTGCCTTACTTATTAATTTGTAAAATACTTTACTAAGTTGTGTCTAAATTTGCCCTCTCAAAAACCTACTATGGACTATAACAAGATTATTTCAGTGACCGGATTAAGCGGCTTATATGAGTTAGTGACTTCTAAAGCTGATGGTGCAGTAGTGAGATCGCTGGAAGATAAAAGCACCAAATTTGTAAGCAGCAGGGTCCACAACTTCTCGCACCTTGAAAGTATCGAGATTTTTACAGTTAAAGAGAATACCAACCTGGCAGAACTTTTTACTACAATGAAAAATTCTTCTGAAGCAATACCCGACGCCCAGGCGGATGGAAAAACATTGAGAGCTTATTTTGAAAAGGTTTATCCTGATCTTGATTTCGACAGGGTATATGCCAGTGATATGAAAAAAATAGTTAAATGGCTGGGGATATTAACTGCTAATAATATCGAAATAAAAGTAGCTGAAAATGAATCAACAGAGGAAAATGTGATCCAGGAAACAAAAGATCAAAAACCTGTACCGCAGGAAGGATCAGTTAAGTAAAAATACAGATAAAAGTTTTGACTCCCAATGTTTAGAACAGGAAATCACCTCTGGTAATATCCTGAAGTTCATCATAAACAATACATAAGAAATTGGAAAAAAATATAACAGCAGATATAAAAAAAATTGATCGCCACTACTTGCCAAAAGAATTGGTTGTTGACAAATGGGAAACCATTGAACCATATTTCAAAGAACTCCTTGATAGGCCAATCAATGCCAAAGATGATCTTGAAAAATGGTTGAAGGATATGAGTGAACTGGAAGCAGCAATCAGTGAAGATGCAAGTTGGAGGCAGATTAGGATGACCTGTGATACAACTGATAAAAAGCTTGAAGAGGCATTCAATTTCTTCTGCCTGGAAATTCAACCTAAAATACAGCCCTATGCAGATGCACTAAATAAGAAACTTATTAATTGCGCGTTTACAAGCGAACTGGATCATGATAAATATTTTACCTACTTGCGGTCTGTGCAAAAGAGCATCGAACTTTTCAGAGAAGAAAATATCCCATTACAGGCTGAGATAGCTGTTTTGCAGCAACAATATGGAGTGATCACCGGGAAGATGATGATTGAAGTTAACGGCCAGGAATATACGTTGCAACAGGCAGCTAAATTCCTCGAAAGCCATGATAGAAATTTACGTGAACAGGTATATCGCAAAATTAATGAAAGAAGGCTCCAGGATAAGGACGAATTAAACAGGCTCTACACTGAACTGATCCGCAAGCGTCACCAGGTGGCTCTTAATGCTGGCTTTGAAAATTATCGCGATTACAGGTTTAAAGAACTGGGAAGATTTGATTATACTAAAGAAGAATGCTTTCGTTTTCAGGAAGCAGTAAAACAACAAGTTCTTCCTCTTGTCAATAAAATTTATGAGCAAAAACAGAAGCGGTTAGCACTTGATGATCTTCGCCCATGGGACCTGGAGGCTGAGCCTGAAGGAACCCAACCATTAACTCCTTTTACTACAGGCGAAGAACTCCTCAACAAATCAATTGAATGCTTCACACAACTTCGTCCATTCTTCGGGGATTGCCTCAGGCAAATGAATACATTGAAACACCTGGACCTGGAAAGCAGAAAAGGCAAAGCCCCCGGGGGATACAATTGCCCCCTGGCTGAAAGTGGAGCTCCATTTATTTTTATGAATGCCGCCGGGCAAATGCATGATGTTACCACAATGGTGCATGAAGGCGGTCATGCAGTTCAATCTTTCCTCACACATCCCCTGGAACTTTCTGCCTTCAAAGATTACCCAATGGAAATTGCTGAGGTAGCAAGTATGGCTATGGAGCTTTTTACCATGGATCATTGGAATGTGTTTTTTGATAATAAAGTAGATCTCCAAAGAGCGAAGGAGCATCAACTGGAGAGAACTATAACTATTTTTCCATGGATCGCAATTATAGATAAATTCCAACATTGGATATATGAGAACCCTTTCCATTCCGGGGATGAAAGATCTGCAAAGTGGATAGAAATATTAGCTTCGTTTAGTGATGACGTTATTAACAATAGCGGGCTTGAAATTTATAGAAAAAATGGTTGGCAGCGTCAATTACACCTTTTTGAAGTGCCCTTCTATTATATAGAATATGGAATTGCGCAACTTGGTGCAATCGGCATGTGGATGCAGTATAAAAAAGATCCAGAGAAGGCGCTTGATAATTATATGAAAGCTTTAAGTCTTGGAGGTACTAAAACGCTTCCTGAACTGTATGAAGCAGCGGGATTAAAATTTGATTTCTCTTCTGAAAATATAAAGGTGCTGATGGACTTTGTGAATGAGAATATGTAACAATAGGAATAGAGTATGAAAAGGGATGGGGTGGCTATCGGTAATGCTTAGATGATTATTTTTTAATATGGTTCCAGCCTGTACATCCATGGTTAATCAGGATTATTGCTGAAACTGGAATGATTGAATACGGATGGATCGCTTTTTTCTT
>JADGPY010000186.1 GCA_017882205.1 Chitinophagaceae bacterium | reverse complement strand
TCTCTACTGAGTAGAGAACGATTATCAGATGATTTTAAAGCTGCAATATAAAATTGCAGCTTTTTTGTAGGCGCCATGCATTCAAACCCTGCCACTCATATAATTTTTTATCCTATGATTTTCCGACTGTTAACTTTGCTTAAATATCTAACTACTATGGGCAAAACTATACTTGCTCTTTTTTTTATTCTAACCTGTTTACCTGTTTTAGCGCAACTTAAAAACCTGGACGCGATAAAAACTTCAGCACCAATTAAGATTGATGGAAATCTTGATGATGCAGGCTGGCTGAATATTATTCCAGTATCAGATTTTATCGGGATGGCTCCATCCTTTGGCAAGCCTGCGTCGCAAAGAACAGTAGTTAAAATTACCTATGATAATACAGCCCTTTATATTGGAGCCTACCTTTACGATAACCCCACAAAGATTCGCAAGCAAATTACTGCACGGGATGTATTGGACAGGCAGGATGCGGATGTATTCACCGTGGAATTGGATACTTACCACGATAAGCAGAATGGATTTCAGTTCCAGGTTTCAGCAGCTGGAGTGCAGGGTGATGCCAAGATCTCCCAGAACTTAGACCGCAGCTGGGATGCAGTATGGGAAAGTAAGGTAAGCTTGAAAAAGGACGGATGGGTTGCAGAGATGCGTATACCATTCAGTGCAATTCGTTTCCCGAAGGCTTCTTTACAAAACTGGGGACTTCAGTTCACTCGTTTCAGAAGAAAAACCAATGAAACAACTTCATGGAGTCCTGAAAACCCGGATATAAGTGGAAGCATAAATCAATGGGGTTTGTTTTCAGGCCTGAAAAATATTACCCCTCCATTGCGTTTATCATTTCTACCCTATCTATCAGGTGGAATGCGGGTTTCACCTGTTGGCAACAGTCGTCTAACTGAGACTTTGAAAAGCGGTGGTATGGATGTAAAATATGGCATCAATGAAAGTTTTACTCTTGACATAACACTTATACCTGATTTTGCCCAGGTTCAATCAGATAATGTTATTTTAAACTTAAGTCCCTTTGATGTGAAGTTTAGTGATTTCCGTCCATTCTTTACAGAGGGAACAGAATTGTTCAACAAGGCAAATCTTTTTTATTCAAGAAGGATCGGGGCGCAACCATCAGGCACTAACAGTGTATTAAACCTTGTAACGGATAGTCCTTTTTACAAGATCATTACCAATCCCGGAATTACGCGATTGTATAATGCCACAAAAATATCGGGGAGAACAAAACATAATCTTGGCATTGGTGTTCTTAACGCATTGACAGCAACGATGCATTCAGAAATAGAAAATACAAGTACAGGAAAGAATACCGTCATTGAAACCGAACCATTCACAAATTATAACATCATAGTCCTCGACCAGGCATTTAAGAATCGATCATCCGTTACATTCACTAATACCAATGTATTGAGGAAAGGCAATAGCAGGAATGCAAATGTTAGTGCTGTGGATCTCACCTTATTTGATAAAAAAAATATACATGGATTATTCTGGGATGGAATCTATAGTAACATCTGGGGTAAAAATGGAAATAAAGATGGATATCGAACGGATCTTCAATATAGCAAGGTCAGTGGCAAAATTCAATATTATGCGGCTTCTTCTGTATTGTCAGATACCTATGACCCGAATGACCTGGGCTTCCTGCTTAGTAATAATTCATTTAACTATTCAGCTAGTCTAATCTATAATAATTTTACTGCTACTAAAAATTTTTTATGGCAACGATTTGAAGTTAATTTCAATAATTCCTACTTGTATAAGCCCTTCCAATGGCAATCGTTTAGAGCAGAAGCCAAAGCTTTTGTATTGTTAAAAAACTATTGGGACTTTACTCTTGATCTATATCAGCAGCCCTTCTGGACAAATGATTTTTTTGAAGCACGGACTCCTGGAAGAGTTATGAAGCGCAAACCATATTACTTAGTTTCATTATACGGAAGCTCGGACAGCAGGAAGAAATTATTCTTTAGTTACAATCTTGGCTATGCTGAGTCACCGCTTCCAAATGATCCATTTCATTTGGTTGAGTTTGGTTTGAGGTATCGAATCAATGACAAGATACAGGTCAACGCAGATTATACAACACAGGTAGACGAAGGCAACTGGGGATTTGCCTATCGTGATACGCTTGGCAATCCTATCATTGCAAGACGAAATGTAAAAACGAATATTACAGTTATCGGGGCCGATTACAATCTAAATGCCAGGATGAATACAAGTATACGCTTGAGACATTACTGGAGTAATGTGCATAATACTGATTTCTTTGATCTCAAGGACGATGGTTATTTGACACCCAGGAGCTATTTAAATGGATATGATCTCAATTTTAATACGTTTAATATTGATATGTTTTATACCTGGGATTTTTTATATGGTAGCCGTATCACAATTGCCTGGAAAAATGCGCTGGGAGCAGATGTTAGTATTGATGGATCCAGGAATAATACCTACCTGAAAAATTTTGGAAGCAGCTTGTCAAATCCTCATTCTAACGAGGTATCAATAAAAATTGTTTATTACCTGGATTACCTGAATTTGCAGAAGAAACGGAGCGAGGGTTAGCCTTGGGATTTATCCGCGGCTCCGTGTCAACCCTGTCGAGAGAAGCGAGACTATTGAATTTCCACCACGTTATTTTCTATCAATGCAAAAACTTTATCTGAAGGTTTAGTTTGAAGGCTGGTAAGCCCTGTAAACCGGCTAAACGCAGGTAAAACTGAATAATCTTTGGAAAAATAAAAGCACGGGAATCGTAAAGATTGTTTTCCAATTCCATTTATTTTAATTCCAGGATGTATATGACCGGAGAAAGTGAAATTATCTTTTCCTGTGTCATTGCATTTTAGTGTTATATCATGTGTAAAACAGAATGGTGATCTCAGCCATTGTTCATCTGAAACTTCAATACCTGCCAGCTCATAAAATTTTCTAGTAAGAATATCATGATTCCCTTTAATCAGGCGAATGTGTAATGAAGAAAGGTCATTTCTCCATTTCAAAAATAAGTCCATTTCCTTATTTTCATAACTATGAAAGAGATCACCGACTATGATAAGGTTAGTTGCTTTAAAAAATTGAACCTGGGAGAATAATCTTTGGAGATCTTCCTTGAATACATTTTGCGGCACGGCAATTCCTGATTTTCGAAAATGCCCCGTTTTCCCGAAATGCAAATCAGAAAGAATCAATGCCTTTTCGTTTTCCCAGAAAATGCAACGTTCATGAGATAACCATAAGGACTCGTTCTTAAAAGAGAATTTATATGGGGATGGCAACTAATTTTTTTGAGTGGCAAAGGTAATCAACTTTAGAATGAAAAGAGTGAGCTTGCCCTACACTACCTGTCCAATTGTGCCTGCATTCGTTTAACCCGGTCTTCTAATTTTTCGGATGATAAATTCTCCCGCATGCTATCCACTTTAATTGGGAAACAAAATGGGGTGAGGGTGTTTGGAAAAGTAATAATGATCTTTCCTGCCTGAATTCGTTCCAGCATATTTCTTAACCTTGTTTCTTCCATCTGCTGTTCCATTACTTCATTGAATGCTTGCCTAAGTAATAAATTTTGAGGATCATATTCAGTAAATACATTAAACAGGAGTGAGGCTGATGACTGTAAATGCCTGGCTTTTTTTTGTTCACCCGGATAACCCTGGAAGATCAGTCCCCCGATAACAGCAATATCTCTGAATTTCCGGCGAGCCATCTCAACACTATTCACACTTTTCTGAATATCGATCAATAAATCTTCAGAAGAAAACAATTCATATACATTCTGATCGTCTACTGGGATCGGCTGATCGCTCAGTAATTCAAATCCATAATCGTTCATAGCGATTGAAAATGTAATAGGAGTAATCCTGCTGATACGGTAAGCTAATATTGCTGCCATGGCTTCGTGAACCAACCTTCCCTCGAATGGAAAAACGAAGAGATGGTATCCATCTTTGGTTTCGATCTGTTCTATGAGTAATTCATTTTCTTTTGGGATGTGCGATAAATATGCCTGTAACTGAAACAATGGTTTTAATGCCCTCAGTTCTGTTTCGCCTTTGGAGATCGATCTTCCTCTTATTAATTTACTTATCTCATCAAATTTTTGTCTAAGCATGAATCCCAGATTTGCGGACAGTGGCATTCTGCCTCCCTGCCAGCTCGGGACGAGTGATTTTTTTGAATTGGATTTTCTTACCAGCACAGTCATATCCTTAATCATAGCAAATTCGAGGTTTCTTCCTGCAAGGGTAAATACATCTCCGGGTACTAATCTTGAAATAAACCATTCCTCAATCACACCTATAAATCCTCCGCTGATAAATTTTACCTTCATCATAGGGTCGCTTACAATGGTTCCTATATGCATGCGATGCCTCATGGCAACGCGCCGGTTGTTTATTTTATACAGGCCATCTATGATCTCTATCTTCTTAAAATCATCATATTGTTGCAATGCATTGCCACCGGCTGTTAAAAAATGTAAAAGAGTTTCCCACTCCTCTTTTGTTATTTCCCTGAAACAATACGTAGATTTTATTTCTTCGAAAATAATATCCGGGTTGAAGCCATCAGAGATGGCAAGAGTTGACAAATACTGAATGAGCACATCGAAACATAATAATCTCGGTTCGCGGCTTTCAATAAATCTTTGTTCAACTGCAGTCTTTAAAGCGGCCGCTTCTACCAATTCTAAAGAATGAGTTGGTAAAAAATAAATTTTACTTGTTGCATCAGGGCTATGGCCACTTCGGCCGGCGCGTTGTAAAAACCTGGCCACCCCTTTAGGTGACCCCACCTGTATCACGGTTTCAACGGGCCTGAAATCTACGCCGAGATCAAGGCTAGCCGTGCAAACTACTGCTTTCAGTTTACCGCTGTGTAAATTATCCTCCACCCATAAACGCAGTTCCTGCTCAATACTTCCATGATGTAGTGCAATCGCCCCGGCTAAGTGTGGCGCAACACGTAAAATAGTTTGATACCAGGTTTCACTCATCCCCCGGGTATTAATAAATATTAGTGTGGTCTTACTTTTATCGATGATTGGAATAACTTTTTCAACTAACTTAATTCCGAGATGACCAGCCCATGGATAGTTTTCAATTTCATCGGGTATGATTGATTCAATCTCTATGTTTTTTTTGATGTTTGCAGTAACCGTAAAAGTGTTGGTGGCTCCCGCTTGTGCGAGAGGCGACATGAGCACATCCTTTGCCTGTGCAAGATTGCCTATAGTGGCGCTTATCCCCCAGACACAAAGTTGCCAATCAGCCATTGGCAACGCGGTTAAGTGTAAAGCTGTAAGCCTTGAAATCCCAAGTTCAACTTGCACCCCACGCTTGCTACCCAATAACTCATGCCATTCATCTATAGCAATGATTCGAAGGGTTTTGAAAACTTCCGGGTAATGCTTTTGAGCTAATAATAAATGGAGGCTTTCCGGTGTGGTTATCAGCACTTCAGGCATTTGGCGTTTCTGTTTTTGCCTTTCACTGGTATCGGTATCCCCATTACGTACACCGATCTTCCAACTAATACCAAGTTCTTCGATCACTTCTTCCATTGCCCTGCCAATATCCTTTGCCAATGCCCTTAGTGGACTAATCCATAACAATTGCAATCCATTCTTATTTTTTGATGTATAGTTATGAGGATTATCATTAATGAACCTGATAACAGTACCAAGAAATACAGAGAATGTTTTCCCGCAACCTGTAGGAGCATTTACCAATCCTGAGTGATCCATTAAAATGTGCTGCCAGGTTTCTTCCTGGAACTGAAAAGGGATGTTGCCTTTAGATAGCAGCCATGCTTTGATAATCTTGTAACCCGGGGTTTGTTTTAGGTTCACGTCTATAATGTTTTCAGGAACTCAATCACTGCAACTCTTTCTTTCTCTGTAAGCTTATCGCCAAAATAATGACCACTGTTACTATAACCCGGTGTTGTAGTATTGTAAGTAGACGAACTGGTTGCCGAAGATTCTAATCTGTATTCCCAACCCATTTTTTCATAATTATATACTGGCTGATCAAAATTGCGTGTCCAGTACTTAGGACGATGTTTGCTATTCAATAGTGATTCAAGATCAGGAACAGAACCGTTATGAAGGTAGGGGGCCGTGATCCAGATCCCATCAAGAGGAGGGGCAATGTACCCTTTAAATGGCACCAGTTGAGCCGGGTGATCACCTGTGGTGAACCAGCTCTTGTTAAACCAGTTTATGAATTGAGGAGTCGAGTAATTCGATGAATATAACAAAGGGTCCGTTTGTATGACTGATCCGGGGATCAATAAATTCGGATAGTCATCACCGTTATCATACTTTCCGTGACAACCAGAGCAGTTTTGAACAAAGATCTTTTTCCCCTCTTCCGCCATTTTTTGGTCAATAGGTTTAGGATACTTAGGCGGTACGATAGTCAGTATATACGCAAGTACATCATTGAAATGACTATCAACTTCACGTGCTTCGGAAGTATCTTTTACTGTTAAAAGATTAGATGCCATTAAAAAGCGGCCAAAATCTCCTCTTCCAAATCCATTATAAAACATGGCATGTTTCTTTTTGAGCAACCACCAAGCTGGAACGTCTGTGGGAACAACATCTCCCGTTACTTTCAACTGTGCGCTATCCAACCATGCGAATGTTTGCGGATCGCGGTGTGCAATTAATAAAGCTGCGAGCCTGTCAGCAACATTTACCCCCTTAATAGGAACCATTAGCTGAGGTGATACGGCCTTAATTGCATCAATGAAGCTTTTAGCTGCTTCATATTTTTTTATGTTCTCTTTATTGCTTTGAAGAGCTTTTTCAGCAAAGCGAACCATTGAAGACCTGTTATCTGTAAAATCGGTAAACGTATTCCCAAGGCCAATTACGAGGTTACCATCAAATACCTGGGCATGGCATTGGAGACAGTTAGGCGCTACTACTTTTTCTCCATTTGGTGCCGTTACAACTGTAAAAGAATAAGTAACTTTTCTGTTTAGCCCACTTCGATGAAGATCCATGCTATCCTTTTTGTATCCCAGTCTATAAAATGTTAGCGGTATGCCACTTTTGAGGTAATCGCCAGTGATGAGGTAATTATAGCCCTCGGTTCTGTCACCTGTTCTTTGTTTATAAGAGGGAATTTGTACCGGTTCTTCTTTCAGATCATGATGAAAGGTCCATGATAAAAGAATCAACCCTACAGATAGTAATGAAGTTATAACCCATTGTTTCATTGTAGAAATTTACGAATAATTATTAGGTTAAGTAGTTTTGCTCGCCGATTGGCCTATTTTGGCGGGGAGGTGGAGGAGAGAGATTTCGACCGCTTTTACCATTCGCGTGATACAACCCCATTCACAATCTTCATCACATACAGATGTTTGTTTTCGAAATAATCAACAATCCCCGATTTCTTTTTTAAATATACCGGCCTGAAATTGTATTCACTAAAAACACGGTAATTTTTTTCATCCAGGTGCGACATAAAATCATCAGGGTAGTTAAGCAAAATATTCACAAAGTATTGTGCGATCTCGAAACCTTTGCAAGCCATATCTGTTGGCTTTGCTTTGAATCTCTTCATGTATTCATTGCTAAGCAGGTTATAATTTTTCTCAGATTTTGAATTATAGTATGGGCTCGTAAAATGAATAGAAAAATCTTTATAGGCATCCTTCCTGGTGAAGGCTTTAAAGCCATCCCAGCTGGGCATTCCAATCAACGTGACAGGATAATTTTTTTTAAAGACAACAAATGCAGCATCTGTTAAATCCTTTCCAAAATCTTCATCAAGACTGCCTCCTATAAGAACTGTCGGAGTCATACTATCTAATTTGTTTTTAAAGAAGGCAGATGAAATGCTGCTATCAAAATTAATTGTTTGGATATTCAGAAGAGGTTTTCCTTCCTGCTCGTTTATCATCTTGAAGTAAGAAGCGATCTTGTCTTCCTGGGTTCCGCGTTTTCTGCATAAGTATATCTTATCTGTACCATGATTTTCCAGGAGATAACTGTAAATCCCTTCTACATGCGCTTTCAAAGTTGAATTAACAATCACAACAAATGGGTTTGCTGTTATACCACCGTCATTTGGATAGGTTGCAGAAATAAATGGAATATTTTTCTTTAAGGCCAGATCAGCAAGCTGTTTATAATCTTTATCCCTTACAGATCCGATGATTAGGTTGAGGCTGTCCAGATCATGGTTTTGATCCAGGTATGTGATAGTTTCAGTATAAGACTTCGTATCGTAAATAAATGCTTCCACATGCTGATTGGTTAAATCAAGACTATCAAGGGCTATCTGTGCACCCTGTATGAATTCTACAGAAGGCATGATGAATTTTGGAAGAATTCTCTCGCTTCGCAGCTTGCTTTCGGAAAAAACAGAATCCAGGTAAAGAGGTGCAAATACTGCAATGCGGAATACGCGTGCAGTAGTAGTTGGATCTTGTGCACTTATTTGCTGGCTGATAAAATTAACTGCCAGAACCAATAATAATATCGTTTTCTTCATAAACAAAAATTAGCACCTTATTCCCATTCTATTGTTGCAGGTGGTTTACTGCTGATGTCGTAGACCACCCTATTTATTCCTCTTACATTATTGATAATTTCATTTGAGATATCTGCTAAAAAATCATACGGCAGGTGTGCCCAATCTGCTGTCATACCATCCACGGATGTTACTGCTCTTAGGGCCACTGTGAATTCGTATGTTCTTTCATCACCCATAACGCCCACGCTTCTTACAGGAAGTAAGATTGCTCCTGCCTGCCAAACGGTTGCATACAAATTATATTTTTTAAGGCCATCTATATAGATAGCATCAGCCTGCTGTAACATTTTCACTTTTTCCTCTGTAACTTCTCCCAATATTCTAATGGCTAATCCGGGTCCGGGAAAGGGATGCCTGCTGAGAATGTTATCCGGTATACCAAGTTCTGTGCCAACACGCCTCACTTCATCTTTAAATAATGAGCGTAAAGGTTCAACTAGTTTCAACTTCATGATATCTGGTAAACCGCCAACGTTATGGTGAGATTTAATAGTTACTGAAGGTCCATGAACTGATACGGATTCAATTACATCTGGATAAATAGTTCCCTGAGCTAAAAAATCAATATTGGTCAATGTATGAGCTTCCGCATCAAATGTTTCAATGAAGCATTTCCCGATGATCTTTCTTTTTTCTTCAGGATCATTAATACCCGCAAGCTTTGTGTAAAAATGTTCCCTGGCATCAACTCCTTTAATATTTAGTCCCAGTTGCCGGCAGGTTACGAGGACTTGTTCGAATTCATTTTTTCTCAAGACACCATTGTCTACAAAGATGCCAAAGAGATTTTTACCGATGGCTTTGTGAATTAGTGTGGCAGCAACAGTAGAATCTACTCCACCACTTAGTGCCATGATCACTTTGCCATCTCCTATTTGCTGTTTTAATGCGGATACCGTATTGGTAATAAAATGTGCAGGTGTCCACTCCTGGTGACAATGGCAGATATTAACAAGGAAGTTTTTAATAATTTTTTTCCCTTCTGCTGAATGATATACTTCAGGGTGAAACTGGAGACCGTACAGCGAATTACTGGTAGACTTGAATGCTGCAATAGGGATAGACGCCGTAGTAGCTAATACTTCAAATCCATCCGGCAACTTTTTGATGGTGTCACTGTGGCTCATCCATACTGGTGAATGTTCAATTACAGAACTTAGTATGCCTTCTGGCTTAATAACTTGCAGTAACGCGCGACCATATTCTCTCTTGTCACTTTTTTCAACAATACCTCCATAGATTTTTGCAGCAAGCTGTGCACCATAACATATTCCCAGTACAGGAATTTTTGAAACTATTGATGCTATATCAACCGAAGGGGAATTTTCTTCATTTACTGAGAATGGGGAACCTGACAAAATAACTCCCTTCAAAGTTTCATCGAATTCAATTTTCCTGTTAAAAGGGATAATCTCGCAATATACATTTGCTTCCCTTACCACCCGGGCAATAAGTTGAGTATATTGTGAGCCAAAATCCAGAATTAGAATTTTTTCTGTCATGTGCTGCGAAGGTAAAGAGTTTTATTGCATGCACTGGTTTTCAAAAAAGTAAACATAAGTCAGAATTCCTGATTAATTTGGTACTAAAAATAATCGTCATGAATAAAATTGCAGCTATAATTATTTGTTTTGTTATTCTTTCGTCCTGCACCAGTCTCATTGGTAGTGGCCATATAAAAACTGAGGAAAGGACTCCCGGGCATTTTGATGGGATTCAAAGTTCCGGATCAATAGACATTGAAGTAAAAAATGGGCCTGTTCAGATGGTGGAAATAGAGGGAGATGACAATGTTTTGCCCTATGTGCTCACCAAAATTAAAAATGGTCTTCTGAATGTTAGTTATAAATCTAATGTTTCGTTTATTGATGCACATATAAAAGCATATATTACAGCACCTTCCTTAAACAGAATATATAGTTCAGGTTCAGCAGACATCGTTTCACACGATACCTTAGAAGATCCGAAAGTGATAGAATTGAAAGTAAGTGGTTCAGGGGATATTAAGGCTATTGTACATGCTCCATCTGTGACTGCAGACGTGTCTGGATCAGGAAGTATACTCTTAAAGGGACTTACACGAAATTTTGACGTTACCGTTTCCGGAAGCGGAGATGCAAAATGTCGTGACCTCATGAGTGAAAATACGGTTGTACAAGTTGGCGGAAGTGGCTCAGCCCATGTCTTTGCCAGTGTAAAGCTGGATGCAAGAGTAAGCGGAAGCGGAGATGTTTATTATAGTGGAAATCCTACTTCACCGACGATAAGTAAAAGTGGCAGTGGGTCTATACAACCTGAGAAATAAACAACCAGTTCTTAGAACTTAGAACTTGTTTTTTTTACAGTATGATGATTTTATTAACTGAATCTGAGCCATCCTCTGATTTAACTTTAATATAGTACATTCCTTTACCTACTCCGTTAATATCAAATCTTAAAGGCGCTGTATTATTAATATTTGCAGGCACTTGTTTTAAAACTCTTCCCTCCAGATCGATCAACTGAACATTTACTTTATTATTTATAGCAGAAGTAGAATTGATATAGGTAAAGTCATGAGCTGGATTCGGATAAACGGAATAATAGTTAGACATTTTATCATCTATAATAATTGAAACAACACGTGAGAATTGAATCTTGTTATCTATATCTACTTCTCTTAACCGGTAAAGATTTGTTCCCTTCACAGGAGCAAGGTCAGTAAACTGGTAATTGGTTGTTGAATTGGTAGAACCGCTTGCATTTACTGTTCCAATGCTAACAAAC
>JADGPY010000185.1 GCA_017882205.1 Chitinophagaceae bacterium | reverse complement strand
GCATGTGCATACATTTCAACATTGCCCTGCCACATATTTGCATAAATATCAGGAGTTGTTTTTCCTACCACTGCAGCAAGAATTACTTCTTCGCTGGATTGTCCTTCCGGTATGGGTTGTATGTGAATTGGTACAGAAGGGTTATTTCGGTTCCACGTAACCGTTAGATTGTTACAAAGCTTTATTTCCTGGTTATTATTAGAGCACCAGAATAGTAATTCTTTATTTTTTATTGTACTGGTTCTGCATGATAGTCCAAAAAAAAATAGAATTAAAATGTACCAAAAAATTTTGGGTAGTAACATTGTAAAATTAAATCAGTTAATACATTATGTTATTAGTAAAGTGGCGGTTTAATTCGTGAATGGTGAATGGTGAATAGAGAATCGTGAAATATACATATTCAACCTTCAACTTCAACCTTCAATATTCAACCTTCACGGTCACTCTTTATCAATTGCGGCAGCCAGGCAAGTATAATATTCGCTTCCTCCGTAATAGAACCACCATTTCCCTTTGTACTTTGTTAACCCGTTAAAAAATATGCAATCTGCAAAACTTGAAACCGGCTCAAAAGGCGCCTCTGTAGAAAAACCATGCTCATAAGGAAATTTAGGATTAGCAGCTAACACAGGGCGGGGAAGATAAGCCAGTGGTTTCTCCGGATTTTTTTTAGAGAACAAAACTTCGCCTACAGCATAAAAATGTCCTGTATGATTACCCCCGGTAAATAAAATAATGTTGCCAGGATTTTTACTATCATAATCAGTTAGAGCAAAAGAACATTCCCCACCAGGGAAACCAGGTTCCTTCCCAATCTCTTTAGATTCCCAATGGATCATATCATCTGAATAAGCCATTAGGCCACCATTAATATACATCACAAATTTACCGTTCACTTTTACTGCTTCGTTTGTAGGGCTCTGCAGCACTACTGCGTTTCGGTGTGTACGTGTTGCGTTCGGAAAAACAATACCAACTTTTTTCCAGTTGATAAGATCTTTGGAAGTGGCGAGAAAGGTGCCATTGATCTTATAATCATTCGCATCGGGCCAGTACCATTGATTGCAGAATAAATAATAAGTGTCACCAAACTTGCTCACATTTACATCTTCATAACTGTATTTTCTATCTTCGCCCGTTCTAAAAAACCCCTTATATGTAGTGTCTTTCGTGAAATTAATACCGTCTTTGCTGGTAGCTACCCCAATATCACAGATGTAGTCAATTTCTGTATTCTGTTTCACATCAATAGGCCGCTCCCCCCTATACACATAATAAAAGATCGAGTCTTTAATCAGGATGGATCCATTGTGAACACCACCGGAAAAACGACCCATGTCCCATGCACCTGGAGTTGGCGCCAACACAGGATTGTTTTCATACTTTGTGATGGGTCCAATTGCCCAGGGATATTCCTCAAACATATTTGGAGAAGCTTTAATGCCCTTAGGAAAGGTGCCCCAATAACGTTCTTCTGAATAATTCCATTCGTGCCATAGTTTCTGCTTGTCTTTACTAAAATTTTGCCAGGCAAACTGACCTTCCGGAATCGTTTTCTTTTGCTGTCCACAGGAAAAAAATAAAGAAACCAAAAGAAATGTTCCGGGAAACTGTTTAACTAATTGCATAATAAGTGTCAAAAGTATAAAGTTTTATGACTAATAGTTAGTTGATCTAATATGTCTTTAAATGTAGCGGCACAAGTTGCTTCAAAAGCTTTTAAAATTTAAGCTATGAAACTTCTTGTGCCGCCCTGGTATTATATTATTTCTGTTTTTTGTTCATATAAACATGCAGATCAAATAAACTTGTATTTAACCAGCAGGAATGGGTTGCGTTAATATCCCGGATTTTGGGTTAAAGTCCCTGCAGATGCATCAATTTCGCTCTGGGGTATCGGGTACAGGTAGTGTTTGTCCTGGAAATTTTTCCCCAGTGCAGTCATTACAGCTTTAGCGATCCCCCATCTTTTTAAATCGGGCATTCTTTGATTTTCAAAACCCAGTTCTGCCCTTCTTTCTGAAATCAACCAACCCTTAATAGTTGGTTTATCTGTTGATGCCGGACGATCAGGCAATGAACCACCAGGGACTGTTCCACCCGTAGCTGTTGGTGTTGTTCTTGCCCTTGCTCTTATTTTGTTAATGTATAAAATGGCATTTGCATTATCGCCTGTTTCCAAATAAGCTTCGGCTTTCCATAATAGTGCATCTGCATAACGGATCAAAATTTTATTGTTAGCTGCATCATCATTCCCTTTATTGGTACCATCCAAAGTGCCTAATATTTTATTTACATTTTGGTTTGCCACATCTACCGTAAATAATTTACGTGGATCATTGGGTTCAAAGGAGTTCATAAAATCTGTACTGGGGGCAAAGAAGCCCCAACCTAAAGGAGCACAATAACCATTGCCATTTTGCGGGGTTTGCAGGCTTTCGTGGTCATAAGCAAAAATCACTTCATTATCTGTAAACTTTGTATTAAAGCTACTAAAGTAATTTGCGTTTAAATTATAAAAACCAGTTGCTTCCAATGCAGACACTAAAGTTATTACATCATTCCATTGTTGCGTATATAAAGCAGCCTTAGCCTGCAATGCAATCACCGCACCTTTTGAAACCCGCCATGGTTCTGTTGCAGAACTAAATTTAGTATCGGGCAACAATGTTTTTGCTGTTGCAAGGTCTGTTTTAATTTTACTCCAAACGGTATCTTTACTTACCCTTACTGCAACCTTAAATGCTTCCTGGTAGGTTTCAACAGAAGAAGTAATTAATGGCACATCCCCAAAGTTGGTAACCAAAGAAAAATAATAGTAAGACCTTAAATAATACGCTTCCCCCAGCAATTGATTTTTTCTTGCTGCTGAAATACCAGTAATAGATTCTAAATTAGGGTTGGTTAAAAACCCAATGGCAATATTCAGCCTTTTTATTCCCTCATAATCGTATTTCCATAAGCCATTTGGCCCGCCATTGGATGATGTAAAAGTAAAGTTATTGATATCATCCATCCATGGCTGATCTCCATCAGCAATCCATTTTTTTTCCATGTCATCCGATTCAACATCCGATACTACAACATCATTTTGAAATACAAGTCCGCCACCCCAATCCCATTCTCCCAGTATATTTAGTGTGTTGGATAGTAATTTATATGATGACTTAACGGATGTTTCTACTGTATTTATTGTTGGTGTAGCATTTACCTGATCCTGTGTTAATAATCCTATTGATTGGGACGTTAGCTGTTTTTTACATCCTGCTAAAAACACTATTGCGATGATACAACCTGCTAATGATATTTTTTTCATAAAATTTATTTTTATAGATGTAATTAAAGATTGATTTTGGCTCCCACAATAAATGCTTTCATTTGAGGGTAGGTTCCCTGGTCTTTTAAAGAAGTAGATTCAGGATCTAAACCAGTATATTTAGTTGCAGTGAGCAGGTTTTGGCCTGATATATAAAAACGTAAACTTTTGATCCCTACATTAGTAACATTTAAGGTATAGCCCAATTCGATATTTTTCAATCTTAAATAAGAAGCATCTTCTATAAAAACACTTGATACTTTGCTGCCTCCATTATCGTTAAAAGTAACCCTTGGTGTAGTGTTTGTAGAGCCTTCACCTGTCCATGCTTTTAATACTTTTGTTGTAGAGTTAAACGGACGGGTATCGTAATTTAAAATTTGTTTTAGATCATTGTACCTGTCAACTCCCTGTACACCCTGGATTAAAAATGAGAAATCAAAGTTTTTGTAAGAAGAAGAGAAAGAAAAACCGTAAGTAAATTTTGGAATTGGATTGCCGATAAATGTTCTGTCGTTATCATCTATCTGGCCATCGCCGTTTATATCTTTAAACTTTATATCGCCCGGTACCGTGCCATTGGTATTTGTAAACAGGGTTTTGGTAATCTCTGCTGTATTTTGGTAAATACCATCAAACTGGTAACCAAAATAAGCATTGATGGGTTGTCCAGCCTGCGTTTTGGTATGATTTGTATTGTCGATAATGTTTGGTACAAAAGTAAAGAGCTTAGTTACATTATTTTTAAGCGTAGCCAGGTTGGCATTTACACTGTATTTGAATGGGTGTTCATTATTTTGATACCTGACTCCCAGTTCAAACCCTTTGTTATTTACAGAACCTGAATTAATATAAGTACTTTCAATTACCCCCACTGATACAGCCGGCAATGGAACGGCAAGCAAAATATCATTCGTATTTTTATTGAAATAATCTGCGGTAATTGTCAGCCTGTTTTTAAGCACCGTCAAATCCATACCGATATTTGTTTGAGTGGTGGCTTCCCATTTAACATCCGGGTTACCATACCTGATTTTATTAACAACCCCGCCAACCTGTGTAACCACTGTTTGATAAGCATCGTTTGGAATTTCCTGGTTGCCTGAAATGCCCCAGCTTGCTCTGAATTTTAGATTAGATACCCAATCAATACCCTGCATAAACTTTTCCTGTGATACAATCCATGCACCAGCTACCGATGGAAAAAATCCCCATTTGTGGCTTGGACCAAACCGTGAAGAACCATCCTGCCTTGCGGTTGCAGTTAAAAAATATTTGGTTTCATAGCCGTATGTAGCAGATCCAAAGAAAGAAACCAAGTTCCAGTTGTCAGGCTGGGTCCCCCCATTCCATACTGATGTAGTACTGCCATAGTCTAAATACCTGAACGGATCTGTTGAATTATCAAAATTAATTCTACTGCCACTCATTACATCCTGCCTGCTGTCAATAGATTCTGTACCTAATAATGCGTTGATACTATGTTTTCCGTTAAAAGTTTTTTGATAATTCAACGTGTTACTGAAAGTAAAAGTTTTTGTTTCACCTCTTTCATCACTTAAACTGTTGGGCCTGTTATTTCTTCCCATTCCAGGGTAGACAGAGCCTCCTCCGCCATCATCATCGCCAAAATTTTGTGCAAAGTTTTTGTTATGGATAAAACTAATATCTACGCCAAGGTTCGATTTGAATTTTAAAGATTTATCTTTTAATAAACTGTACTCACCATACACATTGCCAAAGTTTTGAAAAGTAGCTAACTTATTATCTGTAAAATGAACAATTGCTATTGGGTTAGAAGTAAATTCGAATGCGTTTTGGCTGCCATTCCATTTGCCACCGTTTGCTGCAAGATTATCTGCATAAAACGGCAAATCAGTATAAGGGTCGTTTGCATCATAAGTTGGGTCAGATGTGCTTTTATAAACACTTAATACAGGAGGACGCAACATTGCGTGACGTATTATACCAGGAGCATCACCACTCGAGGAAAGCTTATCCTGAATAGCATTACTAACCTGCATATTCACTCCTACCCTAAGCCTATCGCTAAGATTTGCATTGACATTTGCCCTAAAATTAATACGTTGGTATTTATCATGGTTTTCTACCACTATTCCATTTTCGTCAAAATAACCGGCGGATAATAAATACTGAACATTATCTGAACCTCCATTTGCTGCTACCTGCAAATTTTTTGAAATCCCCGTTGTGAATAATTCTTTTTGCCAATTAGTATTTGCATAATTTCCGCTGCTTTTTAATTGGGCATAGGGACTAATACCACTGGATGAATTACCAATTGTATTATGCCAGGCTATATCCTTTACCGTTAAATATTGAGTTGCATCTAACATTTTTGGCATATTAGTGGCATTATAGAAACCTGAGTTATAATCTACTATAATATTGTTTTTACCTTTTGTGCCGCTATTTGTAGTAATAACAACTACCCCGCTTGCTGCTCTTGAACCATAAATTGCTGTTGCAGCTGCATCTTTTAACACAGTAATTGATTTCACATCAGATTGGTTTAAAAAAGAAATGTCACGTGTCGGCACTCCATCCACTACATATAGTGCATCATTATTTCCAAGTGTACCTTCTCCTCTTATACGGATGATAATTCCATCTCCTGGAGCGCCTGTATTGGCGGCAACAAAAACACCTGCTACCTGCCCCTGTAAGGCCTGTGACACATCTGCTATTCTTGTTTTACTTAAATCGCCCATATTAACCGTAGAAACAGCACCAGTTATAGATGGCTTTTTCTGACTGATATAGCCCACCACCACTACATCCTGTAAATTTTCTGTTACGGTTGCCAAAGAAACGCTAACAACAGAACTTGCCGGAATAGCTATTGTTTTAGTCTCCAGGCCTACATGACTTATTCGTAATTGTTTTGCATTTG
>JADGPY010000184.1 GCA_017882205.1 Chitinophagaceae bacterium | reverse complement strand
CTACTACTTCACTTGATATTCCCAGAATTTCGAAAGTTTGTGCTCCCTGGTAAGACTGTAAAGTTGATATCCCCATTTTAGAAAATATTTTCAATAGTCCATCACATACTGCAGTTACATAATTATGTCGCAATTGTTCCCATGAAAGATGTGTTTGTAATGAGCCATTTGCTTTCATATTTCGTATTGCTGCCAGTGCCAGGTAAGGATTTATGGCAGTGGCTCCAAAACTAATTAGACAGGCAAAATGATGTACCTCCCAAACATCCCCTCCTTCAATAACCAGTCCTACCTGGCCACGTAGTCCCTTTCTTATCAGGTGATGATGTACAGCGGCAGTAGCAAGCAGGGTAGGTATTCCTGTATGTTCAGAATCAACTGCCCGATCGGAAAGAATGATCACCTCAAATCCATCTTCCACTGCATCAACTGCATAACGACATAAGCGATCCAGGCCTGCTTTTAATGATCCTGGTTTACCATCCGCCCTAAAATAACATTGTAATGTTTTTGATTGAAAAATACCAGTATCAATGCTTCGCATTTTTTCTAATTCCCTGCTTTGCAAAACAGGGTGTTTTAATGCCACTGTATGACAATGGCTGGGAGCCTCTTCAAGCAAGTTCCCATTATTGCCAACAAATGTTGCCAGGCTCATGACAAGTCTTTCACGAATCGGATCAATAGGAGGATTGGTGACCTGTGCAAAAAGTTGTTTGAAATAACTGCTTATATGTTGCGGATGGTCACTTAAAATTGCAAGGGGTACATCAGTCCCCATCGAACCTATTGGCTCCTTACCATCGAGCGCCATGGGTTTGAGGATTGTACTAATATCTTCACTGCTGTATCCAAATTCTTTCTGATATTTTTTTACAGATGCGTCAGAAAGATGAGTAAACGTAACCCTGGGGTCATCTAATTCTTCGAGCCGTATTTTATATTGATTAAGCCAGTTGCCATACGGCTGTTGATTGCTGATGTGTTGTTTTAACTCGTCGTCACTAATTATCCTCCCTGCCTCCAGGTCAACAACAAACATTTTACCGGGTTGTAATCTACCTTTTTCAATTATGAGTTTTGGATCGATTGAAAGAACCCCTGTTTCAGATGCCATTATTACCCTTCCATCAGAAGTAATACTATATCTTGATGGACGTAGTCCATTCCTGTCGAGGGTAGCGCCAATAATTTTTCCGTCAGTAAAACATATAGCTGCAGGCCCATCCCATGGCTCCATAATAGATGCATGATATTCATAAAATGATTTCTTAACGGGATCCATATCATCATTGCCATCCCATGCCTCAGGAATAAGCATCATCATAACATGCGGCAATGAGCGCCCAGTCAAGGTTAGCAACTCTATCATATTGTCAAGCGAAGCAGAATCTGATTGATTTAATGGAATAAGCGGCAGCAACATGGCCATTTCCTCCTTTGTGAAATAAGGCGATGTAAATCCTCTTTCACTCGTCTTTAACCAATTCAGATTCCCTTGTATTGTATTGATCTCACCGTTATGCGCAGTATACCGGAATGGTTGTGCAAGTTTCCACGAAGGAAAAGTATTGGTAGCAAAGCGTGAATGCACTAAACCAAAAGCGCTAACAAAATTGGAATTGGTAAGATCAGGAAAATAATCTCTTAATTGCAAACTTGTAAGCTGGCCTTTGTAAACTATTGTTTTGTAAGAGAGAGAAGCAATATAAAAGTCAGGTGCATATCTTTGTAAAGTATCCTGGACAGTATGAGTTGCATAATTACGCAGCACAAATAATTTACGTTCAAAGTCATCTTCATTATGTATTTCATCAGGGCATGAAATAAACACTTGTTCAATGGCAGGTTCTACAGATAGGGCTGTCTCACCAATATCTTTGCTGTTTAATGGCACCGGCCGATAACCCAGAACTTCAAGGCCAAGCTTTTCTGCTGCCCTGTTAAAAATATTCCTGCATTCTTCTTTCCCCATATTTTCCTTTGGAAAGAAGATCATTCCTACACCATACCTGGAAAAAGCAGGTAAGAAAATATTAAGATGAAGACATTCGGCAAATAAAAATTCATGGGGCTTTTGAATAATTATACCTGCACCATCACCTGAATTGTGTTCACAACCGCAGGCACCCCGATGTTCCATATTTTCGAGGATAGTCAAAGCATCAGAAACTATCTGGTGGGTTTTATTGCCTTTGATATTTGCAATAAAACCAATTCCACACGAATCGTGTTCAAAAGCCTGATCATATAATCCCTTATTCTTTGTCATATATTGTTATCACTGCGGTAATGAAGCTATGTTTTATAGAAAATACACGTAACCAGTTTAAATTATCCCTAATTTTTCAATGTGGAAAATCAAATATGATCGTATTTTACAACTGGCAAGCTGCCGAATACTATGCGAATCTTAGTGTGGCAAAGGATTCTAAGAGGATTTTATTACAGTGGCTAACAAGAAGATATGTTGCCACGAAGGCACGGAAAAATTCAGGTATGCGGATTTCTCAAAGTTGGATGAATATCTTAAAAAAGCTATACATGATTTCAAT
>JADGPY010000018.1 GCA_017882205.1 Chitinophagaceae bacterium | reverse complement strand
CTCCTGGCATTCCTAATTTACGGTGATGAAGTGGACTCATTGCATTAAACAAATGTGTGACTGCATATACCCCATTATCAAAACTTTCTGTTGCCTGATCAAATGTCGCGTCACTATGCCCGGCAGAGACCAATATCTTATTTGTTCGGATAAGATTAATGATCTTGTGATTACAGATCTCTGGCGCAAGGGTGATCATTTTTATAATGCCCTTACCATAGTTCAATAGTTCCCTGACCTTTTGAATGGTGGGTGTATGGATAAGGTTTTCAATATGTGCGCCTCGCTTACTCTTATTGATCCAGGGACCTTCGATGTGCAATCCACCTACTCCCTTACCTCCTTGTTTCCAATATTCTTTTATCGCATCTATGCATTGTTTAAATACCTCGTAGGTATTAGTAGCTACAGTGGGCAAAAAATAATGCGTCCCACCGTTAGCACAATGTTCCTGCATTAATTGTAAAGTATGAACAGAGGGAAATGCTGCAAACAATTTACCTGCAGCTCCATATATCTGCGCATCGATGAAGGAGGGAATAATTATATGAGCATGCTCCGGGACAGTGCTTTCCAGGGGCAGGGAAACGATTGGCAAAACATCAATGATCAGGTCTTCCTCCACAACAACTGCATGATCCGGAAGCCAATCGGATCCGGTAAATACCTTATCGGCTGTGAATACTTTTTGCATATCAGTTTGAAAGATTGAAAGGGCCGGCTGTGAATATTTGTTGCATTTACATTGAAAGATTGAATGGGTCAGCATCTTTCCAGAATGGAAACTTTGTTCTTACCTCCGTCAGCCGATCTTTTTGCAGAGTGTAAGTAAACACATCTTCTTCATCGGCTTTTTCGTAAATTATTTCTCCTAATGGATCGATGATCGTACTATCGCCACTATGATAGATGTTGTTTCCATCTTCTCCAACCCGATTAACTCCAACAACAAAGCTTTGATTTTCGATGGCACGTGCACGAAGCAAAGTTTTCCAGGCGGTATTTCTTCGCTCGGGCCAGTTAGCCACATACACAAGCAGGTCATATTCGGGTTCGGTTTCGTTTACAGTATTTAGTACTATCGGAAGCGATTGGCGGGCCCAAAGTGGAAATCGTAAGTCGTAACAAACCTGAAGGTTTATTTTCCAACCATTTATAGATGCAATCAATCTTTTATCTCCGGGAGTATAATGCTGATGTTCATTTGCAAATGCAAAAAGGTGACGTTTATCATAAAATCCATATTGTTGATTCGGGAGCATCAATATCAATCGATTGTAATATTTCCCCTCTTCTTCGACGATCAGGCTGCCTGTAAGAATAATTTTTTTATCTGCAGCTGTCTTTTTCATCCAACTGATCGTTGGGCCATCCATTGTTTCTGCAAGCTCTTCTGGTTTCATACTGAACCCTGTGGAAAACATTTCAGGAAGAATAACCAGTTCGGTTTTTTCTTTGATACCTCTTATTTTGGCAGAAAGCATTTCAAGGTTTGCTTCCTTATCTTCCCATCTTAAGTTGGGTTGTATCAGAGTAATTGTAAGAGATGCCATGCTAATGCTTTTTATAAGCCACCTCAAAAGTCGCTGTTTTTTTAGTAATACTGCCCCGAACCCCGTAGGGGTGATATTATTTATCCAATTTAGCTACTTCTTCTCTAACAAGATCGGATTCAAACCCCCTCTGCAAAAGATGATCCTGGAGTTTTTTCTTTTTAACGTAGTTGTTCTTTTCGCTCTTTAATGTTTCCCATTTCTTAAGGACCAGATCATGCAAAACTTTGATGTATTTATCATCATCTATTTCTTCCAGCGCTTTTTTGATACAATACTCACTTACCTGTCTTGCTTTAAGCGCAAACTTGATCTTAACTCTTCCCCATTGCAATAACCTGAATCTGCCTCCGGCGAACTGGATGGCAAATCTTTGCTCATTCAGATAATTCTCCTCTATTAACTGCGAAATAATGGTGTCAACATCATTTCGGTGTAAGCCATACAAATACAATTTGTCCCTTACCTCTGAGTGGCATCTTTCCTGGTAAGAGCAATATTGCTTTATTTTCGGAAGCGCTTGCTGACTTGTTAACCTCTGCTCATTCATATTTTAAAAATATACAAATGGAAGCGAACTTCTTTGGTGAAAACCTCCTGATTACAATTTATCTTCAATGTATTAACTTCATTCTTTTATCTTTGGTTTATAATACTTATTTATTATGAAGTTCATCGTTTCTTCGGCTCAATTGCTCAAACACCTTCAGCAGATCAGCGGCGTGATAAATGCAAATACTGTCCTGCCGATATTAGAAGATTTTCTGTTTGATATCGAAAAAAACCAACTGACTGTGGTCGCAACGGACCTCGAGACAGTAATGAAGGTAAACCTTGATATTGAGGCTAAGGACAGTGGAAAGGTCTGCATCCCTTCCAGGATCCTGCTTGATTCATTGAAAAATATTTCGGATCAACCGCTTACATTTAATATTGATAAAAACTTCGCTGTAGAGATCACCAGTGATAATGGGAAGTATAAAGTAATGGGTGAAAACCCGGACAATTTTCCCAAAGAACCCATTGCAGATACGGCAACTTCTTTTACAATGCCTTCTACAGCCCTGGTAACAGCCATCACCAAAACTCTCTTTGCTGTGAGTAGCGACGATCTGCGTCCCGCAATGACAGGAGTGCTGTTTGAACTGGACAAAACCGGTATTACCTGTGTGGCCACAGATGCCCATCGTTTGGTAAAATTTAAAAGAACAGATGTCGTTTGCCCTCAGGCCGATACCTTTATCGTTCCTAAAAAACCTTTGAATCTTTTAAAGAATGCTTTGCCCGACAATGACGACGAGTTACAGATATCATACAACAGCAATCATTTATTCGTGAAGCACGGCGGCACTGAACTGGTTTGCCGCCTTATTGATGCTCGTTTTCCTGATTATAAAGTGGTCATCCCTCTTGACAATCCTTATAAGATGACCATCAGTAAATCCGATTTTCAAAATGCACTCCGCCGGGTGAGTGTTTTTAGCAATAAGAGTACCAACCAGGTAGCTTTAAGTATCACAGGCAGTGAGTTACAGCTTGCTTCACAAGATGTTGATTTTAGCTTTGAAGGTAATGAACGTATGACCTGTCAGTATGATGGAGAAGACCTCCAGATCGCATTCAATGCAAAATTCCTGATCGAAATGCTTAGCGCTGCAGATACTTCAGAAATAAATATGGAACTGAGCACGTCTACAAAAGCGGGCATTATCAAACCCACAGAAATGGAACCAAATGAAGAGTTGCTTATGCTTGTGATGCCTTTAATGTTGAATAATTAATAACTAAAACCTTCTGCTATGTTCCTCATAATTCTTGGATTTATAATCATTATTGTTACAGGTATTATTATAAAAAATAATGTTGCCCTTCACCGGTATGGCACCATAGGGCGAATAATTGGTGCAGTATTTATAGCTGGTGGTCTTATTGCAGCTTCGATTGTTCAAATAGATGCAGGCGATGTAGGAGTAAAAGTTCTGTTCGGAAGCGTACAAAATGATGTTCTTTCAAGCGGCCTGCATTTCGTTGATCCTTTACTTGATATCAAGAAAGTGGATGTTAAAACTCAGAATTATACAATGAGCGGCGTTCACGACGAAGGGGATAAAGCGGGCGATGATGCCATTCGCGTACTGGCAAGTGATGGATTGGAGGTCACCATCGACCTTACGGTACTTTACCGCGTTGTTTCTGATGATGCTCCACGATTGCTTCGCGAGACAGGTCTCGATTTTAAAGACAAGATCGTACGTCCGATCACAAGGACCAAGATCCGCGACAATGCAGTGTACTACCAGGCGGTTGAGTTATTCAGCACTAAAAGGGATGAATTTCAACAGAGGATCTACAAAAGCATAGAAGATGATTTTAAAAAGCGGGGATTATTGCTTGAACAGTTGCTTGTCAGGAATATTACATTGCCAAATTCAGTGAAAGCATCTATAGAATCAAAGATCAATGCAGAGCAGGATGCCAAGAAAATGGAGTTTGTATTGCAAAAAGAAAAACAGGAAGCTGAAAGAAAAAGAGTTGAAGCCCAGGGGATTGCAGATTATCAAAGAATCATTAATACCGGACTCACTGACCAGCAATTACAATACGAGCAAATTAAGGCACTCAAAGAGATTGCACTCAGTCAAAATGCAAAGATCGTTGTTATGGGCAAATCCAATACCCCATTAATAATGGACACTAAATAAATTTTAGTGTGAAGTACCTCGTAACTTTAATAAATGGAACAGGTTATACTACGAACCTTCGACAATTATTTTTCTGCTAATATTCTGTTGACCCGGTTAAGAGATGCAGGAGTGCAATGTTACTTAAAGGATGAATATACTGTTACTATTGACCCTTTGCTATCAAATGCCATCGGAGGTATAAAGCTGGTTGTGAAAAAAGATGATGCCGCAAATGCATTACAACTCCTCAGGAGTTTCGACAACGACTATAAAAACGCTGTGCAATGCCCCAAATGCGGCTCACATGATATCATCTTAGTCCCTAAAGTGGGGGTCGAAAACATTTTAACCGCTATTTCCACCTGGTTATTCTCTGCCTATGCAGTATCGGCCGAAAATGTTTATAAATGCAATCAATGTGGGTACGAAAGTGAAACCCTTCCAGAAACTCCAACTGAGCATAATTTCCCCGGATGAAGACAATTGCAATGATCCCGGCCCGATATGCTGCTTCAAGATTTCCCGGAAAGCTTATGCAATTACTGGGCGATAAAACTGTCATCCGCCATACCTATGAGAACACCATGGCTACGAGATTGTTTGATGAAGTAGTTGTAGTAACGGACAGTGATATCATATTTAATGAGATAACCCAGTATGGAGGATATGTGCTTATGAGTAAGAAGAAGCACGAAAGTGGGAGCGACAGAATTGCCGAGGCGGTTGCCGATCTTGACGTAGATATTGTGTTGAATGTACAGGGCGACGAGCCCTTCGTTTCCCGTGAACCCCTGGAAAAGCTTCTTAAGGTGTTTGATGATGACCCCCATCACAAAATTCAGGTCGCCTCAATTATGAAGATAATGGAAGACCCCGCTCTGGCAACTGATCCTAATTATGTAAAAGTGGTAGTTGATGCTTTTATGAATTCCCTTTTATTTAGCCGTTCGCCCATTCCTTATCATCGCGACAAAGACATTCCTCCTGTTTACTATGAACATATTGGTGTCTATGCCTTTAGAAAACAGGCACTTATGAACTTTACTTCCTGGGCCATAACCCCATTGGAAGCCATCGAAAAAATAGAGTGCCTCCGCTACCTCGAGAATGGGATCCCCCTTAAGATGGTTATATCTAACTATATGGCTGGCAAGATCGACACCCCTGAAGATCTTGAAAGGGCTAAAAAACTACTTTAACATATGTAGGTTTTTTGCCTAAAACTTCGTAACTTCCACCTATACCATCCACAAATCGGAAGTGAGTTGAGTATTATTTTACTCATATACTTCCGAAACTGCCTTTCTGCTTTAAAGAAGATCGCTTACCCACTTTTGGCATATAAATAGTATTTATATGCCGTATGAGAAGTCTTAAATCATTCAATTTGAACGATATTAATCATAGAAACGACATGCTGGATCTTATTTGCTTTTGCCATCTGAGATGGGATTTTGTTTATCAACGCCCTCAACACCTTTTAACCCGGTTTGCTAAAATGCACAGGGTTTTCTTTATAGAAGAGCCCCAATTCAATGATAATCATGATAATAGCCTACAAATCACCCAAAAAACCGATAATATTTGGATAGTTGTCCCTCATCTTCAACATGGCTTATCATTCCCAGAGATCGAAAATATCCAGCAAAACCTATTAAGTGATTTGTTCATTTCAAAGCACATTAACAAATATATGTTTCTGTATTACACCCCAATGGCGTGGGGGATCAGTAGTCATTTAAAGCCAGAACTCATAATTTACGATTGCATGGATGAACTATCCAATTTCAATTTTGCTCCGCCTGAGTTAAAACCAAGAGAAAAAATACTATTTGAACACTCGGATATAGTATTCACCGGAGGTCATAACTTATTCCAGGCTAAAAAGAATAGTCACCATAACATACATTCCTTCCCAAGCAGCATTGATAAGGAACACTTTTCCAGGGCCCGCACTCTAGTGGCAGACCCTGCGGACCAGGAGAATATCCCACACCCCCGCTTTGGATATTTTGGTGTTGTAGATGAACGGTTCGATATTGATCTTATAAGAGAAGTAGCTGAGCTGAGGCCTGAATGGCAATTCGTAATTATCGGGCCGGTGGTAAAAATAGATCCCGCAATCCTGCCTCGCATGCAAAATATTCATTACCCGGGAAGCAGATCATACAATGATTTGCCCCAATACATCGCAGGCTGGGATATTGCCCTGGTTCCTTTTTTGAGAAATGATTCTACAAAATATATCAGCCCCACCAAAACCCCGGAATACCTGGCTGCAGGAAAACCTGTCATTTCAACTTCGATAGTAGACGTAATAAGGCCTTATGGAGATCTGGGACTTGTTCATATTGCAGACACACCCGAGGACTTTATTCTTGCTGCAGAAAAAGAACTGAATACCCTGG
>JADGPY010000002.1 GCA_017882205.1 Chitinophagaceae bacterium | reverse complement strand
GGTATCACTGCCACCAGCCCTACGAGTGTATGCATAATTACCACTGCCTGTGTGGTTACACTAAAAGAAACCCAGTAAATTACTAACCCGGAAATAAGTTCGAAAAATAATATGCCGACTACCCACATGAGTAATTTGCTATGCCATTTTTCTTTAGTTGATTTTTCCATAATAAGCGTTTTTTATTTTTAATTTAAGACATCAGGGGTTTTGACTTTCTCATTCAATATTGATTTGCATAATAAAAACAAATAGTCTTAGTGCCTTAGTGGAAAAAAATATCACCATCTGGACTTACGCCTACGGCTACACTTTATCAGCGGCACATCAATATCAAAAAAGAATTAAAGGGAATCATGCTTTCTGAAAATCAGGAGGCTGTTCGGGAGAAATATGAGGAAAAGAAAGTAAATTTTGTGAATTCATGTCTGGCCAGAAATTCAGGGCGTTTTCACTAGGGATTATTGTATTCAACATAAATGAATATTCATCATATTCACCCTGAAGATTTTTAAATGACACAGTTTTGGAGTTATCAGATTTTTTAGAATCAGTATTTTGCATCAAATCGTTGGTAGCCTTAAAAAAATCATTCTTAGCTGTTTCCAGATGCGTTTTTTGGGGATTTGGTATGCACATCAAATAGAGGGTATCGTTTGCCACTTTCCTCTTTACATATTTATACGATAAGCCTTCTAATTCTATCTCCCCATCATACCTTTGAAAATCCGGCCAGGTCGTTAGATAAGGAAGATGTAAAGGAACTTTTAATTCAATTAACTGGGAGTCATTATATAAGTTGTTATCTAACCGGGCTTCCAATTGAGCATTTGCTTTATTTTGCAGGTATTCAACTACAAACCTGTACCCAAACAAGTTGAATAAAAATAAAGCACCGAAAAATAAAGCAGTTACTTTTTTCAATGCGATTGTTTAATAACGAAGGCACGAATATACAATAAAAAATAAATATACAATAAAAATACTAGAAGCTATCTCAAAAGTATAGAAATGTGAATAGTGAATAAAAAGTTCTACTAAATAACCTATACGCCCCCTCGGATTTTAATCGTTCTAAGGCACTTTCGAGGTAAGCGATTTTAACTCTTTGAAATTTCTGTTTGTATTCATCCTTATCAAAAGGTTGAAAGGGTTGTTTGAAGCAAACCATTTGGTGGTGGGTGATAGCAGGCTTTCTGTAAGCGGCAACGATTGTTTATTTGTTTCCATCTTTTGTTTTCATTCTTCTAAAGTAATGGGCAAGCCAATGCAAGCCAATGGTTGCTTCTTTGTAACGCGTTTGCAGCATAGCGAAAAGCCTGAGATGCAGCATTTGGTTTCTTTCTAAGTAGTTGACTACTGATCAGCTTACTTCCGATAATTTATTATTGGGACAAAGGTTCAACCAGGAAACAAAATGATTTTCCGTTGGCCATTTACTTAAATTGGTTCCTGTTTCTGAAAGAATCTCAAGTCCTGCTATCTCGTTGATGTCATAAATATCAAGGACATCAACACCGTGTATTTTTTAAAGGTACTCACGAGTGTTGAATACCGGATATGTTTTGTATTTCATTTTTATGTTTTTCGGTGGAGCGTCTTCTATTGTTCCATGATTTGTGACAGCGGTGAAGGATTGGAGGGCTGCTTCAATCTGCTGATCGTAAAGCTTGACATGTTGTTGAAAAAAATTATGCGTATTGTAGGCCTGTTCCAACAGGAATAATTGTTTGCTACGCCAGTTTGCCTGTAGGAATTTCAGTATCGTCTGTTTGTCTGCTTTGACCCCCTTGAGCACGTAACTTCAGAAATTGTTCAGGCTCTCTTTCTCCGGCAATAATAGCTTCAACGATCAACGTTTATGCAGGACCAGTGATATTACTCAATACAGCATGTATCTTGATGTTCATTATCTCTAATGCTTTTTTGCATTCGCAATATGTAACGTGTGCTGTCTTGCATTAAGCTTCTGCGATGACGTACCAGAGTGCGTAAAGTTTGAGTAAGATCATCGGGAAGAAAACAGTTACTAAGAAGTCCACATGCATGGAGCCTTTGTATCTACTGTGAATCTTTTTCATCTGTTTTTCTCCCAGATATGTTGCGAGTGTGTCGTGCATTAACAAGAGATACCTCAACACCATATTGTATCAGTACAGTATAAAGGCTTTTCCAATACATAAATTGTTTTATTCAATACGAATTTTTAAATATGTTAAAAAAGAAATATTAAAACATCAGCAACGTAAAAGTTAAATTGGGCTTTAACGCAAGCGAAAGCAGATTATCCTTAATTTCATTGCCTATATTTACAATTATCTCACTTTAATAGCTAAAATGTTTGCTTTTTTTAATTCCCGGGAAAGTTATTTAAAAATCTTTTTTACTTATTCTGTTATTCTTGCACTGGTACAGGTTTTAGCAGGTTGCGGCACAAAAACAAAAGATAATAGCAAAACAGCTAATGCCGACCCAAAAGATCTGGCACTGCTTTATCTTTCTCAGCACCACCTTGATGAAGCTGAAGCGGCTTTTCAACAGGCTATAAAAATGGAGCCGGACGATGCCTCCAGCTATATCGGTCTGACCCGACTCTATCTCCTGCAAAAAAATTATGATGCTGCAGAAAATCTGGATAAGACAGGATTGAAAATTAAACCGGATAATGTAGACTTAAAGCTGCTGTTAGCTGAAATATATGGCCTAAAAAATGATAAAGAAAACGCTGTAAGTGAATTAAAAGAAATACTTGAAAAAGATCCTAAGAACGTAAGTGCTTATTATAAATTAGCCGAACTTGATACCTCCGGATCAAACGAAGGATTAAGAAAATACTATTTGCTGAAAGTACAAAGCCTGGTGCCTGCCAATATTGTGCCACGCCTGCAATTAGCGGAACTTTTTGCCAGCAAAGGTAAAACTGATTCTTCCCTATTCTACCTGCAAAGCATAAAAAAAATTGCACCCGGTTTCTCTGATGCCGCAGAAACATCCTATCAAAAAGCCGCTTCGTTATTGGATGCCGACCAGCCTGCCAGTGCCTTAGCTTACATACAACAATTTCATGACCTGATGAAAATAACTCCTGAATATGCAACAGGAAGTGATGAAATTGAAATTCCGAAAATGCATGCCGATTATTTTGATTTCGACACCAATATACCTGTTTCAGCTTTTGGTACTACCGAGGTATCCCATGCTAATGAAAATAGTTCATTTACCGCGCCTTTAAAGTTTAAGGATATTTCAGAAATACCGGGATCCACGATTGAAAACGGTTCGAAAGCTAAAAATGCCGTACTGGCTGTTGCTGATTATGATGCGGAAGGAAATATGTATTTGTATTCAAGTTATCTGACGCCAGGTGCTTCTGCTTCCAAATCTTATTTGTCAATCAGCCATATGGGGACCTTCAAGGAATGCGCAGTAACTGGAGGAATTAACCACAAAGGAGAGGATTTAGATGCCACCTTTGCAGATTACGATAATGATGGGTACCAGGACCTTTTTATCGCCACTACCAACGGGATTATCGTATACAAAAACAAAGGAGATGGCACTTTTTCCAGTGTAACAGAAGATATCGGACTGCATAACGCGGATAATGTAAATAAAATTCTGTTTGCGGATTTTGACCAGGACGGTGATCTTGACATGTATGTTGCCCGAAAAGGAGGAAACAAGTTTTTCCGCAATAATGGTGATGGGACCTTTACTGAAAATGCTGCAGCCATGGGTCTCACCGGGGATAAGCAAGGTACAATGAATATGGACTTCGGAGATTGGGATGATGATGGAGACCTGGATATTATCGGCCTGAAGGAAGATGGGGGCATCGAATTATTTAACAATAACCGGCATTCAAATTTCACGGATATCAGTGATTCTGTTGGGCTTAAAAATTCGAAATATGCAGGCGCAGCTATTACCTTCGGAGATTACAACAATGATGGAAGACTGGATATACTTATTGCCGGAGGCTCTGGTGGAAAATGTTTTTTGCTTAAAAATGATAGAGGGCATTTCGTCGTTGACGATAAAGTGTCAGAACAATTAAGCAGCTCTCTGAAAGGCATCCAGGTATATGATGTTGCGTTTGTGGATTATGATAATGACGGCCACCAGGATATAGTGGTGGCGGGTGTTAACAAAGATAACTCCATAAGAGGAGTAAGACTATTTCACAATGATGGTTCAAAAGGATTTAGTGATGTTAGTTCTCTGCTGCCTGAAAATATCATGCAAGGATATCGTATTGCAATAGCAGACTATAATTTTGATGGCGACAGGGACATTTTTGTATGTGGACCAACTGGTGTACGATTGGCCAGGAATGACGGAGGCAATTACAACAATTTTGTCCAGGTTCAGTTGACAGGACTTTCATTTGGAAACAGTAAAAATAACAGATTGGGAATTGGAGC
>JADGPY010000183.1 GCA_017882205.1 Chitinophagaceae bacterium | reverse complement strand
ACTTCAAAGGGTGCAAGCACCCACACCAAAGTTTTTCAAAACCATCCGCAACGGTGGATTAATACTGGCAACATTGGGCTCCGCCATCTTAGGCGCCCCCATTGCGCTTCCAGCCTTCTTGTTGAAAATTGCAGCCTACCTAACGGTGGCAGGGGGAGTAGCCGGGGCCGTTAGTCAGGCAACAATTACGGATCAGCCAGAAGCAGCAATTGATGATCATCATGACTAGCCTTAATGTTGATACCGGTGCTGGAATTGTAGGCGGTACTCTGTTTGCATTGTTCCTGCAAATAAAGTCGGCGGATATGGTAAAAACTGCCATCCTAACCGCTATCGCAGCAATTGTAAGCTTTGGGGTATCTCTTGCGCTTAAGCAACTGGTGAAGTGGCTGCGGCGACCGGGGCGCTCCCAGCGGTCGGGGCGCTCCCAGCGACCTGAACGCTAAGTTCATTGATTGCTGGCAGCATTTATGTCGTTTAGCGCTCAGGTCGCCCAAAGCGCCCCGATCGCTAAATCTCAGAAGGCTCTCAGGGAAATGATCAGCCCTGATTGCCTTCTTTTAAAATTTAAATCTAGTCAAGTTGTGGAAAATCGGGGATAGTTTATGAATTCTGTGATGAAACGAAAATCAGGCAATCTTATGTCATGGACTTTATAGACTAATCTTTGAGATAAAAAGAATAATATGTTTTCTAAACGACCATTATTTACGCTAATTATCAAGTTTCCAAAATTAAATGTAAAAAATCCTTGACATTACTAAAAATAGGTATTATGTTTGTTTTTTTAATCATATAAACCAAAACAAAACAATTATGAAAGTTGATCCGAACACATCACTCGATTTGAACACACCCTTAGATCCGGGAACCCCTGGATCAGGAAAGCTAGGTTTTTTAAAAATTCTATGGAAATATTTTATGCGGCCATTAAAATTCAGGCTGTATTCGCACTTTTGGAGAAAGGTAGGCCTGTGGACAGTTATTGCTACTATTGTTGCCGCCGTTGCAACTTACTACTTGAAGAAGTACACTTCCTTGCAATTTGGTTCTGTGCCATTGTACTTTAAGATTATTTTGTTCGTAGGCCTCTCGATGATGACGATGTCGAAGGATAAAGTAGAAGATGCCCGCGCCAGGGACTCCCGGGCCATGGCTGGCCAGTTTGTTTTTTCAGTTACACTCCTTCTGTTATTTATTGAGATGATGGGCAATATAGGGCAGCATATAGTGGTTGACGCGGAGCCGGTAATGTTTACGGCAATAATTACATTTTTAATAGCATTCTGGGTAATTAAAAAACGAAAATAATGAAGACATGGATTAAGGTAGAGCGTGCAAAGAGGGACATGACACAGGAGGACCTTGCAAAAGCAATGAAAGTTTCGCGGCAAACCATTAATTCTATTGAATGCGACCGTTACACGCCTTCGGTAGTTTTAGCTTTAAGAATAGCCGACTATTTTGGCAGAACTGTCAACGAGATGTTTTTCCTCGAAGAAAATGACCTGCCAGAATAAAGCTTCAAGGCCTGGTGATAGAAAAGAATTGTGCAACATTGAGGCAATAGGGGCATGCTCTGCCTTTCCAAGGATTTATTTTTTAGAACAGACGCGGATATTCTACCGCTCTAAACCAAACTAAAACAGAATAATAAAGCTTCACCAGGAGCTATAATAAATGACCCCGCTAAAAAAACATATTGAAACAATTGGGGCAATGGCCTTGAATGCTACCGAGGCAGGCGAAATCCTGCGCAAGAGTCGCATAACCGGTGGAAGAAAGCTTAAGGAAATTAGAACTTTGTTGAAAAAACCTCCTAAAGGCTATGTTACCGTTAAGGAATTCAGTATTCATACGGGTGTACCATTAGAAGTTTGTGTATTGTATGTAAGATGAAAAAATATTATGTAACGTTTAATTAATTTAAAATGAATTCCTTAGTCTTAAATAACCTGGAGGGTAATTCTTTTAACCAGGTGTATTCATTATTATTATCTAACCCGGGGGAAAGTTATGAGATCGATATTGCCCGCACCATTATTCCACGATCACTGGAAGACAAGCGTAAGATAATGTCTCAATTTATGTATGCCGCTTTCATTGGTCAGGGTATATATGATATTGCTACCAACTTTTCTTATTGGGTTCCTGATCCTGCTTCTTGCGAGCCATTCAGTTTTCAATGTAGTATCAGTAACAAAGAAGCATTTGCTGATCTGCTTTATGATTTTATTTCAGGTTATTTTAATTATAAGAATGAAAAGCAAGCCGACAAATTAAAAGCCCGGGCAGAAGAATTTTTTAGTCAAACCTTAAAGAATGAAAGAGAGAGTATTTGCCGCGGACTGCTTCAGCCGATTCTTGATGAAGTTAAAACCTGGAAGGAGAATCAAAACGTAAAATAATCAGATATGGCAAAGATTATATTAAAGGAACTAAAGGATTACGATCTTACATCGATCCATGAATATTTAATTCTCCAGGAGGATACAACATTCGAGCTTGAAATGCACTTCTGGCCAGCAGCGATGCCACAAAAGATATTTCTGTATGTACTTTACATAAAAGCAGCCTACTTCGGGCATTTGTTATCGAAAGTATCGGATACCTTTTCTCATTATGTTCCCCTCGATACCCTTGATCCGGTTTTTAAATTCCGGGTAAGGGTTCAGGATTTATTTAAATTGGCTGAGGTGATTTACAAGATGCTCGAAGGTTATTTTGGTGAAAGTGAGCTTTGCGAGCAGTACAATGATGCCGAGGAACAATATTGGAAGAAGGTGGGGGAGATGAAAATAGACACACCGGT